>DAISLB010000041.1:0-20064 GCA_036820645.1 Clostridium sp. | reverse complement strand
GTTGAGTTATTAATAACTACAATTCATATAGTTATTCACACCAAATCAAAGATTTGGGTTCTCTACTTAAATTACAGCTATAAAGGTTAAATAGTAATAAACTATGACTCCTGAAAAAAGTATGCTGTCAAATCTATCTAGGATTCCACCATGTCCTGGTATAAGATTGCTATAGTCCTTTACTCCCACATATCTCTTTATGGAAGAGGCTGCCAAATCCCCAAACTGACAAAATGCCCCACAAATTATTCCCATTATTATATAATGATAAAATGATATGGGAACACCTCTTTGAATTGAAAAAAATCCAAATATTCCACAAGCCACTGCACTGCCAATTACTCCACCTATAGAACCTTCCACAGTTTTTTTAGGGCTCACTTTAGGACAAAGTTTTCTCTTACCTAAAAATTTCCCCGTATAATAAGCTGCTGTATCACAGCACCAGGAAGATATAACTATAATCCACACTAAATAGTTACCATAACTGCTGCTATTTACTAAAACTATAGTACTAAAAAATACTGCCACATACAGAAAACCAAACAAGGTAGTTGCTACATCTAAAAAATTATACTCCACATCTAAAACTGGAATACAGAGCATCATAAAAATTGACACTATAATAGCAAAAAATATAAATTCATAGTTTGGCTTTACTCTTAGTGTTATATAGTAGGATATACAAAGTAGATAACCTATTAAATTTATAGGATTTATATTTTTTTGTTTTATTACTTTGTAAAATTCATACATTCCCATAAGTGAAATGATCATAATTCCGTATTTTAAATAAATTCGACCTAAGAATAATATCAAAATAAATGGTATGAGTGTAAATGCTCCTAAATATCTATTATTCAAAGTTCCACCTCCATAGAATAAAGTATTAATGGGGATTTTAAGTAAAATTTTAACTTATATCCCCAATCTACAGTTATTTTAATCCCCCAAATCTTCTATCTCTATTTTGATAATCAAAAATAGCCATGTATAGATGCTCTTTTTTAAAATCTGGCCATTTTATATCAGAATACCAAAACTCAGAGTATGCGCACTGCCACAATAGGAAATTACTAAGACGCTGCTCACCGCTAGGTCTTATTATAATATCAGGGTCTGGCATGCCTTTAGTATACAAATACTTTGACACAGTGTCCTCATTTATATCTTCTTCATTTATTTTTTTAGATTTTATATCTTCATACATGAGCTTAAAAGCTCTTACGATTTCATTTCTTCCACCATAATTTAGTGCTAAATTTAAAGTAAGTCCAGTATTAGTTTTAGTTTTTTCACGAGATATAATCAATTGTTCTTGACATGGAACAGGTAGCTTACTTATATCTCCAATATGATTTATGATAACATTATTTTTATCTAATTCATTCAATTCCTTTTTTAAATATTCAACTAAAAGCCTCATAAGTGCGCTTACTTCATCTTTAGGTCTTTTCCAATTTTCTGTAGAAAAAGCGTATAATGTTAAATACTTTACATTTAACTTACTACACTCTTTCACAATTTCTCTTATAGCTTCCACTGCCGCTCTATGCCCCATAGTTCTAGGTAAATTTCTCTCTTTTGCCCATCTTCCATTTCCATCCATTATAATGGCTATGTGTTTTGGAATATTATTTAAATCAATATGTACTTTTCTATCATTCTGGTCTTCGTTTTTATTTGAATCAAAAAATTTTACCATAGTACACCTCATTTCTTACAATACAAAGTTTTGATTTTAATAAACAGAGTCCTTTTTAACTCCATCGGATGCTTAGGAATTGTTATCCAGGGACGTAGCCACTCACCACGTACACTTTAAAAAGTGAAAGTATTAGAGCGGGTAATCATCAGATAAAACCAAATTTAACAAAAACCTGCGGATTGACGCAGGTTTTAAAAATCTAAGTATATTTTTTATATAATAACTGCTTACTTTATAGCGACATAATTTCATTTTCTTTCTTTTTAATTATTTCATCTATCTTTTTTATAAAGTTATCAGTTTTTTTCTGAACTTCTGCCTCAGCCTTTTTTATTTCATCTTCAGAAATATCATTTTCTTTTTTAAGTGCTTTAATATTATCGTTGCACTCTCTCCTTATCGCTCTTACAGCAACCTTTGTATCTTCTCCTGATTTCTTTACGTTCTTTACTATATCTTTTCTAGTTTCTTCTGTAAGTTCAGGTATAACCAGTCTAATAACTTCTCCATCATTGGATGGATTTATACCTAGGTCAGATTTCAATATTGCCTTTTCTATTGACTTTAATGCCGTTTTATCCCAAGGTTGTATACAAAGTACTCTTGGTTCTGGAACAGATATGTTTCCCAATTGATTTACAGGAGTCATTGAACCATAGTATTCTGCTTCTATTCTATCAAGCAGTGCTGCACTAGCTCTTCCTGCTTTCATGGAAGCTAATTCACTTTTTAAGGTGTCTATGGTCTTACCCATTTTTCCATCTGCCTTATTCAAAGTATCCTTGATCATAGAAAATACCTCCTTATTTTTATTCTTTACAAACAATTGTACCAATTTTTTCTCCAAGAACAATTTTTTTTATATTTTCTGGATTATCTAATCCAAATACTAATATAGGTATATCATTATCCATACAAAGTGATGTAGCTGTAGAATCCATAACTTGAAGTCCTTTATCCAACACTTGAATATAAGTTAACTTATTAAATTTTTGAGCATCTTTATACTTATGAGGATCTTTATCATATACACCGTCTACTTTTTTAGCTAAAAGTATAACATCTGCCTCTATTTCTGCTGCCCTAAGAGCTGCAGTTGTATCTGTTGAAAAATATGGATTTCCAGTGCCCCCAGCAAATATAACCACTCTATTTTTTTCTAAATGTCTCATTGCCCTTCTTCTTATAAATGGTTCTGCTACTTCTCTCATCTCAATAGCTGTCTGAACCCTAGTATTTACACCTAAGTTTTCCAGTGAATCCTGAAGTGCCAGAGCATTTATACAGGTAGCAAGCATTCCCATATAGTCTGCAGTGGTTCTATCCATACCTTTTCCTTTTCCGCTTCTTCCTCTCCAGATATTACCACCGCCTACAACAACTGCTACTGATATCCCCATAGATGTGAGTTCTTTTATTTCAATTGCTATACTTTTTGCTACATCAAAATCTATTCCATATCCTTTTTTTCCTGCTAAAGCTTCCCCTGAAAGTTTAAGCATTACCCTTTTGTATTTAAGATTACCCATCTATATTATACCTCCAAATTATGATAAAATGAAATATAAAGCTCAAAAAGTTCATATCTCAAAAAAAGAGAACACGCCGTGTTCTCTTTTCAGTTACTATTTACCTTCCATCTGCTTACGAACTTCTTCGGCAAAGTTTTCTTCTTTCTTCTCTATTCCTTCACCTTTTTCAAATCTAACAAAATCAGAAATCTTTATTTCGGCTCCAACTTCCTTTGATTTACCTTTAAGGTATTTCTCAATAGTAAAGTCTGAATCCTTAACCCATACTTGATTTACTAAGCAGTTTTCTTTGTAATATTTTTGAACTTTTCCCATAACTATCTTATCAACGATTTTTTCTGGTTTTCCTTCATTTAGAGCCTGAACTTTATATATTTCCTTTTCTTTTTCTAAAGCATTACTATCAACTGTACTCTTATCTAAGAATAGTGGATTAGCAGCAGCTACCTGCATAGCTACATCTTTTGCCACTTCCTTTAAAACAGGACTTTCTTTTTCACATTCAAGTTTAACTAAAACTCCTATTCTTCCACCACCGTGAATATAGCTTTCGATTAAACCCTTTGAAACAGAAAATTTCTTAAATCTTCTAACTGCCATATTTTCACCTAATTTTGCAATTAAGTCTACTAATGCATCTTTTACAGTTTTAGTATCATCTGCTATATATTTTTCTTTTTCTAGTTCTTCTACTGTAGTTTCACTTGTTAAAGCTGACTGTTTTGCTAAATTATCTGCAAAACCTACAAAATCTTCATTTACAGATACAAAATCTGTTTCACAGTTTACTTCTACTATTGAAGCAAGTTTTCCATCCTCTGAAATATATGTTTTAACTAATCCTTCAGAAGCTATTCTGCTAGATTTTTTAGCTGCAGCTGATAGACCCTTTTCTCTTAATATTTCAATGGCTTTTTCAGTATCACCATTTGCTTCATTTAAAGCTTTTTTGCAGTTCATCATTCCTGCTCCAGTTCTTTCTCTAAGTTCTTTTACCATCTGTGCAGTTATCATAATTATATTCCGTCATCTAAAAGCTATAGATTATTCAAAAATACGATAAAACCTTATAGCCTACTTCTCTGCTCACAGTGTCCAAAGCTTTTCCTTCTCTTGGTCTGACACTCCCAGAGCGTAAATTCGGATGCATTACACCCTACTTATATGGCAATCATAATTTTTAAGCAATTGCCAATCAACGGTTTTTCAGCTCCTCTCCTACTTGTATTCGACCTATATATAAACATTCTCTAATTTTTTATATATTATTCTTCTTCAGCTAATTGTTCTCCCTGTCTTCCTTCGATTACTGCATCTGCAACTTTAGACGTAATTAATTTTACAGCTCTTATTGCATCGTCATTTCCAGGTATAACATAATCTACTTCATCAGGATCACAATTTGTATCAACTATAGCTACTACTGGAATGCCTAAAATCTTAGCTTCAGATATAGCATTTTTTTCTTTTCTTGGATCAACAACGAAAAGTGCCCCTACATTTTCAGCATCCATTGTCTTTATTCCACCTAAATTTTTCTCTAACTTTTCTTTTTCGTTGTTTAACTTTATAACTTCTTTTTTAGGAAGAACTTCAAACGTTCCATCTTCTTCCATTTTTTCTAATTCTTCTAATTTATCTATTCTTGTCTTTATAGTTGCAAAGTTTGTAAGCATACCTCCAAGCCATCTGTTGTTTACATAATGCATATTACTTCTTTTTGCTTCTTCTCTAATAGCTTCTTGAGCTTGTTTTTTAGTTCCAATAAATAATATATCTTTTCCTTCTGATGCAACTTCTCTTATAAAATTATAAGCCTCTTCAACTTTTTTTACTGTTTTCTGCAAATCTATTATATAGATTCCATTTCTCTCTGTAAAAATATAAGGAGCCATTTTAGGATTCCATCTTCTTGTTTGATGTCCAAAGTGAACACCTGCTTCTAATAATTGTTTCATTGAAATAACTGACATTAATTTTTCCCTCCTAGGTTTTTCCTCCATCATCTTCATATTCACAAAATACCTTCTGGCACCTTTTTGTGAATTAGATAATGTGTGTATTAATTACCTTATGTAGTATACCACAAGGCTTAAATGTATTCAATAAAAGAATTAGTATTTTTTATTTTATCTTTTTTAACTCATCCATTAATTTTTCATTCAATATCTTAATATGAGTTCCCTTCATTCCAAGTGATCTGGATTCTATAACTCCTGCACTTTCAAATTTTCTAAGTGCATTCACAATAACAGACCTAGTTATTCCCACTTTATCCGCTATTTTTGATGCTACAAGTAATCCTTCATTTCCATCTAATTCACTGAATATATGCTCCACTGCTTCCAATTCTGAGTACGACAAAGTTCCAATAGCTAATTGAACTACTGCTTTTTTTCTGGCTTCCTCTTCTATTTCTTCATTTTTAGATCTCAATATCTCAAGTCCAATTATAGTTGCACTATACTCTCCTAATACTAAATCCTCATCTGTAAACTTTTCTCCAAAACTTGCTAAAAGCAAAGTTCCTAATCTTTCTCTATTACCAACTATAGGAACTATAGTTGTAAGCTTATTATCTATATCACAGGAAATTCCATCTTGAAAAACACAATTTCCGTTATTGCTTAAATTAGCCAGAGTCTCATGTACATTTAAAATCTTATTGTTGTACTGCTCAGGAAATTTCATTTCATTTATTACTTTCTCCTTAAGGATATAGCATTCAAAACCATCTGGGAAATTATATCCTAATATTTTTCCTCTTCTACTTATAATATAAACGTTACATTCCAAAACTTCACTTAACAATTTACATATATCTTCAAAAGCTACTGGTTCTGTTCCTGATTTCTGTAATATCTTGTTCAACCTTCTTGTTTTGTCTAATAGTGTTAACATTTATAACCCTCCTTCTTACCATTACATTATCTCTTACACATAAACATTACTTAGTAGAAACTGGGACATATACTCCATTTTGCTTGTATGAGTTAACATAAACACCTACAGTATGGGAATTTATGCCTACTATTTAGCTATATGGGCATTTGTGTAATCTCTAAGATGCAGTAATATAACTTGATATCTAATATACATACGTTTATTATCAGTGTTTCTTTAATACCTTAATTTCCTCTTTTTCACCAACATTTTCCTTATGCATGGCTATACCTCAAATAATAATTTGTATTTACATAATATCATTATTAACCAAACATTTAAGGTGTAATTATTTCTAGTGCACAATCTTTTACATATATATAGGAATAAAAAAATCTCTATTTTTGCAAATATCCGTATAAAAAATTTTCTTTAATTGCATTATTAACAATTTAGACTTTTTAAAATATTTAGAATTATTCTTCATTCACTAATTATGATAACATAATAATAATTTTAATTCAATATAATCATTTTAATTCGACTAGTTTTTACATTTATTCACACTCTAAGATTATACTACGAATTAGTTTTTTATATTAAGTGTTTATTCAAATGTAAAATATATAATTTTTATTTAGCTGTTTTTTCGTCTCCATCTTCTACAGATTTATACTCTCTATGCTTGCATTCTGAATTAGAACATTCTAAATAATTTCCTTTGGATTTACTGTACTTTTTTACCATATAGCTCCCACATTCTTTGCACTTTTCTTTTGTAGGTTCAAACCAACTTACAAAATCACAATCAGGGTAATTACTACACCCATAAAATTTTCTGCCCTTTCTACTCTTCTTTACCAAAACTTTTCCCTGGCATTTAGGACATTTCACATCCAACTCTTCCACTATCGGTTTTGTATTCTTACATTCCGGATATCCTGGACATGCCAGAAAATCTCCAAATCTTCCATGCTTTATTACCATATTTCTACCACATTTATCGCATTTTATATCTGTAACCTTATCTTCTATAGTAATTCTAGTAACTTCCTTTTCTGCTATCTCAATGGACTTTTTTAAAGGTTCATAAAATTCACCTACTACTTTTCTCCAATCCTCTTTCCCTTCTTCAATACTATCCAATTTAGATTCCATTGAAGCAGTAAATTCCACATCTACTACCTGCTTAAAATACTGACTTACTATATTATTAACTATATCTCCTAGTTCAGTTGGAATTAAGGTTTTCTTTTCCCTTTGTATATATTTTCTATCCAAAAGAGTTGATAGAATTGGAGCATAAGTGCTAGGTCTGCCTATTCCATTTTCTTCTAAGGTTTTTACAAGAGATGCCTCTGAAAATCTAGCTGGAGGTTGTGTAAAATGCTGTTTCCCATCTATAGATTTTCTTAATAACTTCTCTCCTTCTTCAAGTTTAGGGAGGGATATATCGGATTTATCTTCTTCCGAGGCATATTTATAGACTTTCATAAATCCATCAAATTTTATCCGTGATCCACTGACTTTTAATCCATAGTTGTTATTCACTATATCTATGGATTTAACATCAATCTGGCAAGAGGACATTTGACTTGCTACAAATCTATTCCATATTAAATTATAAAGTTTGTACTGTTCTGGTTTTAAATTTTCCTTTGCCATTTCAGGAGTTATTTCTACATTAGTAGGTCTTATAGCTTCATGGGCATCCTGTATATTTTTTTTACTTTTAAAGTTTCTAGGGTTTTCTTCAACGTACTCTTTTCCAAATTTATTTGCTACAAAGTCTCTACAATCTTCCTGAGCTTCTTTTGATATTCTAACTGAATCAGTTCTCATATATGTAATAAGACCTATAGTCCCATATCCCTTTATGTCCACTCCTTCATATATCTGTTGAGCTATGGACATTGTTCTTTTAGTGGAAAAGTTCAATTTTTTATAGGCATCTTGCTGTAATGTACTTGTAGTAAATGGAGGAAGAGGAGTCCTGTTCTTACTAGTATTTTTTATTGATTTTACAATAAATTGTCCTTCTTTTAACTCTTTTATGATTTTATCCACTTCATCTTTACTAACAATTTCAATTTTTTTCTTATTAAATGTGGTAAGCTTTACATTAAAACATTTGCTCCCATTTTCTTTATGAAGCTCACATTCTATAGTCCAATATTCCTGAGGCACAAATTCTATTATTTTCTTTTCTCTCTCACATATCATTTTGAGAGCTACTGATTGAACTCTTCCTGCACTTAGACCCCATTTAATTTTTCTCCAAAGTATAGGGCTTATCTTATATCCAACTAACCTGTCAAGTACTCTCCTAGCTTGCTGTGCATTCACTAAATTTATATTTATCGATCTAGCAGATTTTATTGAACTTTTTACAGCATTTTTTGTAATTTCGTGAAATTCTATTCTGCACTTTTCATTTTCATCTAACTTTAATGCATGAGATAGATGCCAGGAAATAGCTTCCCCTTCTCTATCAGGGTCAGTAGCCAAATAGACTTTTTCACTTTTTTTTGCTTCTTTTCTCAACTTATCTAAAAGTTCACCTTTTCCCCTTATAGTTATATATTTAGGAGTATATTCATTATCTATATCAACTCCAAGTTGACTTTTGGGAAGATCCCTAACATGACCCATTGAAGCCTTAACTACATAATTTTTACCTAAATATTTTCCTATGGTTTTAGCCTTTGCTGGTGATTCAACTATAACTAATTTTTGTCCCATTTATATATACTCTGGTATATTTAAGCTCATTCCAGAGTGTACACCCCCCTTAGATTTTAGCCACCATATTTAAACCCTTGACTAAATATTATTTTTAATTAAATTATATGCCCTACCTTATAATACTTTCGATATTTTCATTTTTTACATAATAATTACCTGCAAGACACATTATTTCACCTTTTAACTGCAATTCAAATAATAACTCATATAATCGTTTTATGTCAACATTCGTTATTCTACTTATTTCATCTATATGCATGGGAATGTTTCCTATTACGTTACATATTTTTTCTTCTTTACAGCTCAATTTATGTTTTTTTTCACAAGTTTTATTCATATATTCCACAGGTAATATATCAAATAAATCCTCTATACATGTAAATACATAAGCTCCATCTTTTATAAGTTTATTGGTTCCCCTGCTTTTAGAAGAAAATATAGATCCTGGTACTGCCATAACATCTTTACCCTGTTCCAAAGCACAGTTTGCTGTTATCAACGCTCCACTTTTATCCCCTGCTTCAATTACAATTACCACATCACTCAATCCACTTATAATTCTATTTCTGAGTGGGAAATTATAAGGGTAAGGTTTTGTCTTAGGAACAAACTCTGATAGTACACATCCTCTCTCTATGATATCTTCATATAATTTTCTATTTTGTCTAGGATATATAACATCTACCCCAGATCCAAGTACAGCACAGGTATACCTATTTTTTTCAACGGCTGCACTCTGTGCATAACTGTCAACTCCTCTTGCCATACCACTTATTATATTTATATTATTTACGGAAACTTCCCTACTTATTAATGTAGCTAAATTTTTACCGTACAAACTACAATCCCTAGCACCTACAATAGACACGCTAAAATTATCATTGAGTTTTTTTATATTGCCTTTATAAAATAAAACTGCTGGAGAATCTTCATAGTTTTTTAACTTTACAGGATATAATTTATCGCAAAAGTTTATGGCATTAATCCCATTTGTACTGCAGTATTGTAGCATATTCTCTAATTCATATCTGTTCCAGGCCTTTTTAAGTTCATCGTATATTTTAGAATAATTTTTATGTGCAAATATAAAATTATCATTATAAATGCTGCGAATATATACTTCCCTTGTACCTTTAAATCTTTTTAAGATAGAAATTTTCAACTTATTTGATATTTTAACATAAGCAAACCACAAATCATATATATTCATATATTATTCACATCCCATATCTATAATTATGTAAAAATTATGCTCATAATCCATACATTTTATTCAAAACTAATATTGGTTTCATAATCTGATTTATTCCCCTCTTACTTTTAAAAGTTTAAAACCTAGTTTTATTGTCAAGAATTAAGCAGAGGTGATAATAATTATGGCAGTTAAACTAAACACAGCTTCATTTTTAGGTGTAGAAGGCAACATAGTATCCGTAGAAGTAGATATAGAAAGAGGGCTTCCTTGCTTTAATATAGTAGGACTTGCGGATACTTCTGTAAAAGAATCTAAAGAAAGAGTGAAAGCTTCTATCATAAATTCAGGTTTTGAATTTCCTGTAAAAAAAATAGTAGTAAACTTAGCTCCTGCTGATATGCGAAAAGTTGGATCCTTATTTGACTTACCAATAGCCCTTGGTATATTAATGGCTACAAATCAAATAAATTTTGTCGATTGCATGGATTTTTTAATTATGGGTGAATTGTCTTTATCGGGAGATTTAAACAAGGTAAGAGGTGTCCTTCCTATAACAATAGAAGGTACGAAAAACAATATTAAGAATTTTATAGTTCCCATAGGGAATGCAGAAGAATGTTCTGCTATAAATAAAATTAATTGTTATGCATTCAATAATTTAAAGGAAGTTGCGTATTTTATAAAATACAGAGATTTGTTACCCTTCAGTCATAAAACAATAAATGTCGAAAGTAAAAATACATTAGATTTCTCAGATATATTGGGACAAGAAAGCTGTAAAAGAGCTTTGGAAGTTGCCGCTGCGGGAAATCATAACATACTTATAATAGGTCCTCCCGGATCTGGTAAAACTATGATGGCAAAGAGAATTCCAACTATATTACCAAATTTGAGTTATGAAGATGCCCTAGAGGTAACTAAGATATACAGTGTAACTGGAAGTTTAAATAAAAATGAAGGGCTAATAACAAGGCCTCCATTTAGAAATCCACACCATACAAGTACAACTGCTTCTTTAATAGGAGGTGGAAAAAATTTAATGCCTGGTGAGATATCTCTAGCTCATAATGGAGTGCTTTTTTTAGATGAAATTTTAGAATTTAGGAAAAATGTCCTTGAAACTTTAAGACAGCCTTTAGAAGAAAAAAAGATAACTATAAATAGAGCATATGGTAGAGTAACTTTTCCATGTAATTTTATGACTGTATTAGCTACTAATCCATGTCCCTGTGGAAATTTTGCATCTAAAAAAGAGTGTATTTGTACTGAGTTTCAAAGAAAAAGATATATATCAAAACTATCTGGACCTATTTTAGATAGAATAGATCTATTTACTTTCGTAAATTCCCTGGATTTCAAAGACATTGAAAATCATCCTAAAGGCGAGCCGTCTAAAAACATAAAAAGCCGGGTAGAAAAAGCAAGGAAAATTCAAAAGCAAAGATTTAAGAATGAAGGAATTCACTGCAATTCAGAAATGAACAGTGGATTAATAAGAAAATACTGCAATCTAGATAAAAGATCTCTGTTACTTATAAAATCAATTTACATTAAATACAACTTAACAACCAGAGCTTATAGTAGAATATTAAAAGTATCCAGAACTATAGCTGATTTAAGCAATAGCGAAAAAATAAAAGAATCTCACCTAGCAGAAGCTCTTCACTATAGAAAATTTTTAGATGAGAAGTTTTTATAATTTTCATAAAATTCCTATAAAAACTTTATTTTAAGTTGTAAAAATTGTATAATGAAATTAAGTTATTTTTTTACATAAAATCAATTTAATAGGAGTGATGTATATGTGTTTTATAATTGTTATACTTGGCATGTTTTTTAGTTTTATATTATTTTTTACTGGAATGCGAAATAGAAATTATGATATCATAAGTATTGGAAGTGTACTTTCTATATTTTTTTTATTGATTTTCATAAATATATATATACCTGATGTTGTACATAGCTTAAAAACAGGCTTAATAAGTATATCTAGTCTATGGTAATCGTATTCATAATTTAAAAATAAAAGGAGATTTTTATGCGTTCTTTTAATAAAGATATAGGTTCTCTGGGGGAGGATATAGCTGAAATTTACCTCAAACAAATTGGATATACTCTGCTAGAAAGAAATTTTCATTGCAAACTTGGAGAAATAGATATAATAGCAAAAGATGGCAATTATATTTGCTTTATAGAAGTCAAAACACGCTGTAATGACCTATACGGCAGCCCTGGTGAAGCCGTAAATCACACTAAGCGTATGAGAATATGCAATACTGCTAAAATGTATATAACCAAAAAAAAGCTATTTAGGTTCAATTTTAGGTTCGATGTAATAGAAGTTCTGCTTAATACTCACGATGGCATTTCATCTATAAAGCTAATTAAAGACGCCTTTGAAGTATAAACTTATCTACAATATATTTTTTAAAAAACTTACTCTATGTATTTTGCAGATGCCATACTTTTTTATAGATTCTATATGATCTTTAGTTCCATATCCAGAATTTTGCTCAAACTTATAATTTGTATACAGATGAGAGTATTCTTCCATGAGACTATCCCTGTATACCTTAGCAATAATTGAAGCTGCAGCTATGCTGGCACTCTTCGCATCGCCTTTTATTACAAATTCATTATTGGTGGACAAGTTTTTTACTGCATATCCGTCAGATAAGACCATACTTACAGGCAACTTAAGACCTTTTACTGCTCTTTTTAATACCTCATTATTACACCAGGATATTCCCCTCTTGTCTATTTCAATGTTGTTTATAACTGCAATATTATAAGCAAGAGCCTTTTCTTTTATAGCTTTTGCTAGCTCACATCTGCGTTTTGGAGTAAGCTTTTTAGAATCCTTTATACCTAAAATCAATTCTCTATCTTCATTATAGTTCAAATTGAGTACCACTGCCCCAGCAGCTATTGGACCTGCCAAAGGTCCTCTTCCAACTTCATCTACTCCAGCTGTATATATATGACTTCCAAAAGATTTATCAAATTCGTACATTTTTCTTACCCTAGAAATCTCTGCATTTTTATTTAAAATGAATTTATAAAAACTTGAAGACAAAGACCTTACATTTTTCCTTTTGTCTAACTTTAAATTCTCTATAACTTTTTTAATCTCATCCTTTTTTAAGTCAAAATAGCTTTTTTCTAAATATTTTACTGCAGACTTTATTTTTTGAAATTTGAAATTTTCTAGTTCATTCCATGAAAAATTTTCTTTATTTATATCAAAATCTACACTTTCACTATCTTCCATCATTTAAAATACACCTTTCAAAAGTTTAATTCAATTAAAATCTAATGGATCTTCAAGAGAAATAGGTCCTAGCTTTCCTCCTCTAAACTCATCCAAAATCATAACAGAAACTCTGTTATAATCTATTTTTCCTCCAGATACTATAGTCCCTCTCTTTCTTGCTATATTATCCATATTTGCCAAAGGATCTTCACTTAATTCGGATAACTTATATCTGTCTATTAGCCTTTTAGGATATTTTTCACATAAGTCCTTTAAAAGACTTAATGCAAGTTCTTCAATATCCATAATCTCATCCTTTATGGCTCCTGTAAAGGCTAAATGAAGCTGGGTTTCCTGGCTTTCCAGTTTAGGCCACAATATTCCAGGTGTATCCATTAGTTCTATTCCAATCTTAGTTTTAATCCACTGCCTGCTCCTTGTGACTCCTGGCCTATCCCCCGTTTTTGCCACGCTGTTTTTAGCCATTTTATTTATAAATGAAGATTTACCTACATTAGGTATACCTACTACCATTACCCTATCAGTTATACCTGAAATGCCCTTATTTTTCATTCTATCATGCTTTTCTTTTAGGAGTTCATTTAATAAAGGTTTTATACTTTTAATACCCTGCCCTGTATTTGAATTTACAGCAAGAGCCTTGATGTTTTTATCTGACAGATATTTAATCCACTTTTTAGTTACACTATCCTCACTTAGATCATTCTTATTTAGAAGTATTATTCTAGGTTTTGATCCACAAATATCATCTACCTCTGGATTTTTGCTGGACCTTATTATCCTAGCATCTCTTATCTCTATAACTGCATCTACCAACTTAAGATTTTGTTTTATCTCTCTTTTTGTCTTGGCCATATGACCTGGAAACCAATTTATATCCATATAATTTCTTCCTTTCTACTTATGGGCTGAACTTAACGTCCCCATCCTGTTAAATGGATATATCCTAAAAGCAGCTCTTCCCACTACCAGTTTATAATTTACATAGCCTACATCAGAAAATCTACTATCTCTGCTGTTATTTCTATTATCTCCAAGTACGAACACCGTATTGTCAGGTACAGTAACTTCATTAAAGTCTCCTGTAGCCATAGGTTCTAATATATAAGGCTCATTTTTAGCCACATCATTTATATAAAGTTTTCCATTTTCAATCTTAACTTTGTCTCCACCTACTGCAACTACTCTTTTAATAAATTTCTCTTTAGGATTTGCAGGATACTTTATTACAACTATATCACCAGGTTTTGGAGCTCTAAAATAATAGCTAACTTTTTCTACAATTAATCTATCCTTATTATTTAAAGTTGGATCCATAGAATGTCCATCTACACTTACAGTTTCAAATACAAAAGTTATAATTAAAAATGCTGCTATTATAGCTACTAGTATGGATTTACCTAGATCTAGCAATTCCTTCATAAAAACTTTCCACCACCTTAAATACAAAAAAAGGACTTTATAAAGCCCCCTTTTCTTATTTTAATATTTCTTTAACTTTAGCTGCTTTACCTACTCTATCTCTTAAATAGTATAATTTAGCCCTTCTAACTTTACCTCTTCTAATTACGTCTATCTTATCTATTATAGGAGCATTTACTGGAAAAGTTCTCTCAACACCAACACCATAAGCAACTCTTCTAACAGTAAAGGTTTCTCTTATTCCACCGTTTTGTCTTTTTAAAACTACGCCTTCGAAAACCTGTATCCTTTCTCTATTTGCTTCTTTAATCTTTACATGAACTTTTACTGTATCACCTACATTGAATTTTGGAAGATCTGTTCTTATCTGTTCGCTTTCTATTTGTTTTATTATATCTAACACTGTGCATTACCTCCTAATAATTATTCAACGTTCTTATCCAGCCTTATCCAGCTTAAAGCAGATAGAGGAACGCCTGTATAGCACAAGACACATTGTATCATATTTATATATCAAATTCAACATATAATTTAAAATTTACGCTATACGTCTTTTTCATATAAATTCATCATTTTTTTATCCTCTGTGGATAATTTGAGTTTTTGAAATAAATCTGGTCTCTTATTTTTGGTTATTATAAGTGACTTCATTCGTCTCCATTTTTTTATATTTTCATGATGACCAGATAAAAGAACTTCTGGTACGTTATCTCCTTCAAAACACTCCGGCCTAGTATACTGTGGATATTCTAGCATTCCATTATAAAACGATTCTTCCATATAGCTTTCGCTTTTGGCAAGCACACCAGGAATCATTCTACATATACTATCTACAATTGGTATACATGCCATTTCTCCACCAGTTATTACGAAATCCCCTATAGATATTTCAGTATCTATGTATTTATAAGCCCTCTCATCTATTCCTTCGTAATGTCCACATAAAAATATTATTTCACTCTCTTTTGAAAGCTCTTTTGCCATAGACTGGTTAAAAGCTTTTCCTCTAGGTCCTAAATAAATAACCTTTCCATTATTTTGAGATTTAACTTTTCTTATACAATCTACAATTGGCTGAGCAGCCATTACCATTCCTGCTCCTCCGCCATAGGGATAATCATCTACTTTTCTATGCTTATCTGCAGTAAATTCTCTTATATCAAAAGTATTTATTTGTAAAATATCTTTCTTAACCGCTCTTCCAATTATACTATAATTAAATATGTCAAACATTTCAGGAAAAAGCGTTAATATATCTATTTTTACATCCATGTTTTCACCGGCTTTATAACTATTTCTTCTTTTTCTACATCTATACTAACTATAACATTTTCCACAGCAGGAATTAAAAGTTCATTATCTCCCTTTATCCAATAAACATCATTATTATGGGTATGGATTACATCGCCAACCTTTCCATAAAAAGTGCCCTCTTCATCCACTACACTGCATCCTATTATATCTGTAATAAAATATCTTCCTTCTTCCAGTTTAACAGCATCTTTTCTGGAGATTTCTATATACTTTTGTTTATAGGCCATAGCTTCTTCTATAGAATCTATGCCTTCAACTTTAAGTATAACCTTATTTGACTGAAGTTTACATTCTATTATATTTTTTAGTTCACCATCTATATATATATGTCTTAATTCTTTAAATCTTCTAATATCATCAGTTAGAGGATATACTTTTAATTCTCCTTTTATTCCATGAGTATTTATTATCTGTCCTACAGTTATAAATTCTTTCATAGAACATATCCACACTATTAAAAATTAAGATTTTAATCTTAATCTCTAAAAGAGGATAATTTCACTCCTTTCCCTCAAGCATAATACTATAATTTTAGAATCCTATATATAAATATAAGAGTTAGATTGTCTAACTCTTATATTATCTCTACAACAACTCTTTTATTCTCTTTTATAGCCGCTGCTTTTACAACAGTTCTTATAGCCTTGGCTATTCTTCCCTGTCTTCCTATTACCTTTCCCATATCATCTGGTGCAACTTTTAATTCAAGAATTATAGATTGCTCACCTGCAATTTCGTTTACTTGAACCATATCTGGGTTATCCACTAATGACTTAGCAATAATTTCCACTAATTCTTTCACTCAATACACCCCCCAGTTACTATTTATCAAGTTTATCTTTTAGCCCAGCTTTATCGAAAAGCTTTTTTATAACATCAGTTGGTTGAGCACCATTTTTTATCCATTTGACAGCTTTTTCTTCATCAAATTTAACGGTGTTTGGATCAGTTGTAGGATTATAGTATCCTATTTCTTCTATAAATCTTCCATTTCTTGGAGATCTCGAATCTGCTACAACTATTCTGTAAAATGGAGCTTTTTTAGCACCCATTCTTCTCAATCTTATCTTTACAGCCATTAGTAATCACCTCCTTAAAATATTCAAGCAAATAGCTTTCATATAAACAATTTTATATTTTAAAAAGGCATTTTCCCAAATAATCCCTTCTTAAATCCTTTTTTCATTCCACTTACCTGCTTCATAGTCTTCTTAATCTTTTCAAAATCTTTTAGAAGCTTATTTACCATCTGTATGGTAGTACCAGAACCTAATGCTATTCTCTTTTTTCTTGAAGATGAACCACTTATAATAGAAGGATTTCTTCTTTCCTTTACTGTCATCGAGTTAATCATATATTCGATTTTTACAAGTTTCTGTTCTTCCTTGGAAAAATCTACCTCTTTTAATTCTTTCATGTTAACTCCTGGTACCATTTCTATAAGTTTACTTATAGGTCCCAGTTTTTTAGTTTGCTGCATTATAGCCAAAAAATCTTCAAAGTTAAATTCTTTGTTCAGCATTCTATTTCCTAACTTTTCAGCTTCTTCTTTATCTATAGACTGCTGTGCTTTTTCTATAAGTGAAAGTACATCTCCCATGCCAAGTATTCTCGAAGCCATTCTATCTGGATAGAATACTTGAAGGTCATTCATTTTTTCTCCCATACCTACAAATTTTATAGGTTTATCAGTCATAGACCTTATGGATAATGCTGCTCCACCCCTTGTATCTCCATCTAATTTTGTAAGTATAACTCCACTTATATTTAACTGTTCGTTAAAACTAGAAGCCACATTAACTGCATCTTGACCTGTCATTGCATCTACTACCAGCATAATCTCATCAGGGGTTATGTTTTCCTTGATTTGCTTTAATTCATCCATAAGTTCTTCATCTATTTGAAGTCTACCTGCTGTATCTATTATAACTACATTTAAATTGTTGTTTTTCGCATATTCTAAAGCCCCTTTACATATATCTACTGCTGTTACCTTATCTCCCATGGAAAATACAGGAACATCTATTTCTTTTCCAACTACTTGAAGCTGTTTTATTGCAGCAGGTCTGTATATATCACAAGCTACTAGAAGAGGCCTCTTATTCTTTTTCCTGAGTTGAAGTGCCAATTTCCCACACATAGTAGTTTTTCCTGCACCTTGAAGTCCGACAAGCATTATTACAGTCAATCCGCTAGAATTATATTCAATTCCACTTTCACTATTACCCATCAATGATGTAAGTTCTTCATTTACTATTTTTATAACCTGTTGTGCTGGAGTCAAACTTTTTAGTACTTCTTCTCCCATACATTTTTCACTAACACTTTTAATAAAATTTTTCACAACTTTGTAATTAACATCTGCCTCTAAAAGTGCCAATTTTACTTCTCTCATAGCATCTTTTATATCTTTTTCAGAAAGTTTGCCTTTGCTCTTAAGCTTTTTTAAAGTTTCCTGAAGTTTAGATGCCAATCCTTCAAAAGCCATGGTAATCCTCCTAAATTCAAATATTATCTATTATGTAATTCTTTATTTTACTAAGCGTTTCTTTATTTTCATTACAGCAAAGTGAATTTATAAATTTCAAAAGAGATTGCTTACTTTTTTCCAGTTTTTCGTTTTTCTCTAACAAATGAAGTTTTTCTTCATACTGCAATAAAAGTTTGTGACATCTCTTTATTATGTCATATACTGCCTGCCTACTAGTACTAGTGTGTTCAGATATTTCCGCTAAAGAGAAATCCTCATTATAATACAAATCCATTACATCTTGCTGTTTCTTAGTTAAAAGCTTACCATATATATCGAGTAATACGGAAAGCTGTACTCTCTCTTCCATAATACCATCTCAACTTAAATTAATTTATCAGAAGCTGGGCTGCCTAATTAAAAACTTTTCACCCAACGAAATATATAATATCAAAATTCGCCAGTGCTGTCAAGTATTTTTACTTAACAGTTTTAAAATAATGCCTCTGCAAAATCTCTGCTACAAAATTCCTGAAGATCATCTATACCTTCTCCAACTCCTATTAATTTTACAGGTATATCTAAACTGTGTTTTATAGATATTACAATTCCACCCTTAGCAGTACCATCTAACTTAGTAAGTATTATACCGTCTATAGGACATACTTCAGTAAATTGTTTTGCCTGCTGTACTGCATTTTGTCCCGTAGTTGCATCTAATACAAGTAAAGTTTGTTTAAATGCCTCCTTATATTCCCTATCTATTACTCTATTTATCTTACTCAATTCGTCCATTAAATTTTTCTTGTTATGAAGCCTACCTGCAGTATCGCATATGAGCACATCAGCTTTTCGTGCCTTTGCTGCCTGAATAGCATCAAATATAACTGCTGCAGGATCAGAACCTTCCTGATGTTTTATTATATCAACACCAGCTCTTCTGCTCCATACCTCTAATTGATCTATAGCTGCTGCCCTAAAAGTATCTGCAGCCGCCATAATTACTTTATTACCTCTATTTTTAAGTTTTGAACACATTTTCCCTATTGAAGTAGTTTTTCCCACACCATTTACTCCTATTACAAGGATTATCTCAGGAGTTTTTTCAGGTTCAATACTATTTTTTTCATCCCCTAATATGTCTATAATAACTTCCTTTAGACACTGGTTTATAAGAAAAGGATCTTTTATTTTTTGCTCTTTTATCTTTTCTTTTAACTTATCTATGATGTAGATAGTAGTTTCAACACCTATATCAGCCATTATAAGTATCTCTTCTAATTCTTCATACAAGTCATCATCTATACTAACAGCACTACTTAACATATCACTTATTTTTCCAGTCAAATTATTTTTGGTTTTTTCAAGTCCATTTTTTAATTTATCAAAAAATCCCTTTAGCATATTTGGCACATCCTTTCATCTTTTTTAGGTATATTTGACTCAACTTTCGCAGTTTAATAACAATTGCGAAGCAACTTTTCAGAGGACAATTGACAGAGGACAGAGGACAATGAAGGT
>DAISLB010000040.1:12824-20363 GCA_036820645.1 Clostridium sp. | reverse complement strand
AAATAATCAGTCTTTATGTCATTCGTGATATATTGGAAGTTATTTAGTACCTAAGGACCCCACGACTTCAGTCGCTGGGAGTTTCAGTATACATTTACCTAAACATTATTTTAGAAATTCTAATAAAGGTAAACACAAAATATTATCTGTATTAAATGATGTCGCTAGCCATCAGGTTCTATGGGACAGGTGTGCAATACTATTTGGCCTCATAGCATTTATAGTAGCTATAATATCGGTTATTGAATCAAATAAATTAGAAAAAGATAAATTAGAAAAAGAAGATAAATTAAAATATAATTGACAATATGCTTCAAAAGAGATTTGAGGAGGTAAACAAACAATGTTTTCTATAGTTAGTGATCACTTTAACAAAATTATTCAAGCTCCAGGTGGCGTAGGTATAATTCTGGTATTGTCTATAATACTTATAGGAACTGTGATAGTAATTGTAAAATCATATAAAGCTAAAAATTTCAAAAGAGCAATTATTTTAACGTGTTTAGTTATTCTTGCATTTGTTGGCAATAAGGTAATATTAATTATAACAGGTATATTATGTATTATAGCAATAATATTAGCAATAATACTCCATTAGTCAAAAACATGATATAGGTATTATAGAATAAGGAAATAGGGAACTTAATTTTAGCAGCTAAGTTAGGGGGTAGCTTAAATGAAATGCATACAAAATATTGAGTTAAGGGATATAGAAGTAAAAAATGATGCTAAATGTACAGAAGTTACTGGTAAAGTATATATGGATAATAAATGCATAGGTACAATATTAAATGATGGGTGGGGAGATGAAACATACATAGAGTTTAAGAATGAAACGGAAAATAAAGAATTTATGAGTACACTTAAAAAATATTATAAAAAAAACAAATTGACTTTAAATGATATTGAACAATTTTTAAGAAAACTATTAAAACTTAATAATATATATTTGGACGAAAAAAAAGAAAATAAAAAAGTTTACCAATTAATGTTTTTTAAATAGAAAATAAGTATTTTACAAAAAACACCCTCTCTAAAATGGCGTATAAGAGCATTTTGAGAAGATGGTAAGTTTATACCTTTAAAATTAAAATAGGGCTTATTAGGGAGGCTACATCGTTAAATGTTGAAAAGGGATGAAAAGGATGCTGAAAAAATATCAAAAGATGCTAATGCAAAATTTAGGCAACTTAAAAAAAGAAGACTTAGTAGATATTTTTAATCTAGATTTATCTAAAAACACAAAAAAAGATGTTCTTCTAAAAGAATCAAGAAAACGGTTAAAAGACAACGAAATTTTATATGAGAAATTATATACTAAATATAGAGATAATTTTTCACTGTGTACTCAGGAAGTAGAAGAAATATTAGAATGTTCTAAAACCGAGAGGCAAAGATGGACAAAGGATGGAAAACTAACTGTATGCTATACAGAACCATTTACCAAGTACGGGAAAGATTTATCAGTTCCTCATTATGATTTTATAAGTATTTACGAAGCTAAAAAACATATTAAAAAATGGAGAAAAGAGTATGAAGAAGAGAAGAAACAAAATATAAAGCAAGGAATAGAAAATGCTAAAGAAACTAAAGAAAAAAATAATCAAAAAAGGCAGGAATTTAAAAAAGAATTTAAATCAACATTAGTGTCCTGGTATAAAAATGATTATTTATTAGGTTCTACTTATGAACTGGCATATTGGACTGTTTGGATTTCTAGATGGGCAAAGGAAAATCATTTAAAAGCTATAAATGCTAAAAAAGCATGTACTCAAGAAAACTATTTAAAAAATGAAAAAGAATTATATGATTTAAAAAGCAAAGCATTTAACATTTTAGTAAAAACACCATTTGCGAAGCTATCATTTTATCAACCAGATTGCCCTGATAAAGTAAGTAATATTCATTTATGTGATTATCATTATAATGATTGGTGCTTTCAAAGGGGATACGACTATATGTCTATCCATGAATACTTTGCTTATAATAGTGAAGAAGTATTAAAATGCAATAATTGTTCTGTAACTATAGAAGAAAATTATTATTCATTATATTATTTAGAAATCGCAGATGATAGAGTCCCAGATTATAAATTTAGTTTTCACTTGCCATACCCTATAGGGGAAAAAACATATCCTAATATAGATAAGTTGCCACAGGTAGAGCATAATGAACAGGATGGGATATTCAGATTTGGGAGAGCCTTATTTGATGATGAGAAAATAATATACCGAGAAAAAAATGTTATAGATAATTTTAATGCAGCATTTAAAAAATTATCATTATTTTATAAAAAAGAAGAATAGTCTAAAAAACACCCCCTCTAAAATGGCGTATAAGAGTATTTTAAGAAACGAGTAATATATTTATATCTCTAAAATTAAAATAGAGCGTATACGGAAAGGTAGGATAGAAAATGAGAAAAATAAAAAAACAAATTCCATTAGATGAACATAATGTGCAAAGAATAGAAGATTTTACTTCAACAGAAATGTCTGAGAATTTTAATGACAAAATAAATGAAGTGATTAATAGTTACTTCGCTATGATGGATTATGAGAAAATTGGCAGCACTAATTTGCTATCAATAGATGAAGCTATGCTTATAACTGATATCATGCGTGTAACTAAATACAGTTGCCAAATAAGTCCTAAGATTTTTCTTCAGGAGCATATAAAAAATGCTTATCTATTAAATAAAGTAAATCAAAATTATAATATAGATAAGGACCAGCTTTTAAATAAAATAAGTAATTCCATGTCTGAGTTTCAATGCTATCTGCTAATAAGTCTTGCTTGCAAAGCAAATGCAGATAAAATTAAGACAAAAGATGAAGCAGAATATAATAAGTTGGTTCAGGATATTTTCCTTATTAGAAAATAATTTATAATAAAATATAGAAAAGGTTTGTTTATTAAATATTTAGGTAATTAAGTGTATATTTTTCTTCTCAGATTTGTATCATACGTATAGGAATAAGATATAAATTGAGAGGAGAAAAATATATATGAATAATTCTATAAGAAATTTAAGAGAAATTAACAGATTGGGCAATTATGTTGATAAGTCAGTATCAAGATTATCAACGGGTAAAAGAATAAATAGTGCAGCAGATAGTCCATCAGATATGGGAAGAATTAATGGGTTCACTGCACAAATAAGAGGCTCTCAAGTTGGACAAAGAAATATCCAAGATGGGACATCATATTTACAGGTCAAAGAAAATGCTGTTAATGAGATGCAATCAGTAGGGCAAAGGTTAAATGAGCTTTCTGTGCAATATAGAAATGATACTTTAAATAGTGATGATAAAAAAATGATTGAGAAAGAAGCTACAGAATTATTAAAAAATGTTATTGAAACAAAAGAGCAAACAAAATTCAATGGGTTAAATGTTTTTGATAATAAAGATATAAATATTCAAACAGGAGCTAATGCTGGAGAAAATATCATTATAAAACATGATAATATAGATATAAGTATGAATAGTGATAATACATTTAACTTACACTCAAAGGATAAATCCATAAAAAGATATGAATTAACAAATAATAATATAGATGATTTTTTAAAGATTTATAAAACATCAGATGCTAAAATATTAGCTACAAAGACACAAAGTTTTTCATTTGATTGTAAAGTCAATTTATCTGATGGTAAAAAATCAAATATCCATTTTAATGCTGAAAAAATGAATCCTAACAGTTATGTTGTGGAATCAAATGAACTCCATGGCTATTATTTATACAATGTTAAAGGGATTTTTTTAGATGATAATTCTAAAGAAATAGTAGGAAGCATAAATAACAATTCAAAAGCAGGGATTTTTAATACAGCATTAAGTATTGTTGATGCAGGTAAATCACCAACTATGAATGATGCATTATATATGACTACTTCAAAAATAGGAACTGTAGATAATATAAAAGATCTTACAAGTTTAAGTATAGCTAAATCAGGCTCTATAGGATATGAAGATATACCAATTAAAGTAAGCAATTTTGCAAAGACAGATAAGGAATTTGAAATACAAAATGAAGAATTTAAAAACATGATTAATAATTCTAATGTAGAAAGAAAAATAAGAATTACTTACTCAAACAGAGAAGATGCGAATATTAATATTAAGGATGGTAAAGCTTACTTAGAAACAATATCAGAAACCCCTGCAATAAAAAAGTTTGATATTGCAAGTATTTTATCAAATCCAGATTTGCTAAATGATAATTTAATAAAGCCTTTAAATAAAGAAAGAAGTTATATCGGAATAAAAACAAATGAATTAGAAAGAAAATTGGATTTTGGAAAAGATCAAAAAATTATAAATACTTCTTCATTAAGCAAAATTGAAGATGCTGATATGGCCAAAGAGCTAATGGAGAAAAGCAGAAATGAATTATTGCTAAATATTAACTATGCATTATTAGCACATTCTCTTGATAATGATAGACAAAATATATTGCAATTATTAAGGTAAGGATATTATTTTTATTAAAAAGTTAATAAATATTAAAATGCAATAATAATAAATTAAAGAAAATATTATGGCTTACAAAAAGCTAAAAGAGGGGGAAGATAAAAGATGAATTCTACAAAAATAACAAAAGAACTGTTTTTGGAACTTATGGAAGTATTAGATAAAAAACTCCAGGAAAATAAATTAGAACTATCAATAAATATATATGGCGGAATTGTTATGATGCTTTGCTTTGATGCTAGACCAGCAACAAAAGATATAGATGCATTATTTAATACATCAGAACAAATTAATAATATCTTGTTATCAATAGCAGAAACTTATGGTTTAGATAAGAACTGGATTAATCAAGATGTTAAGGAACCTTTAAAATATATAAAAAAAGAAAATATTAAAGAAATATATAGATTTAAAAACCTTAAGATTTTTGCACCAGATGCTGATCAAATGCTTGCAATGAAAATATTATCTGCAAGACCTGAGCCTTATAGGGATTTTAATGACGCAGAGTATTTAACCAATTATTTAAAAATAGAGAACTTAGAAGAAGTATTGAAGCTATTTGATATGTATATAGGAAAAAGGTATTTGGGGAATAGACAAAAAATGTTTTTAAATTATGTGGGAAAGGATCTGAAAAAGTCATGGAAGCAGTTTACAATATAATAACTTCTGAAAATTTCAACATAGCTTTAACAAATTTGCTTATTGACTTATATTCTCCTAATTATAAAAAGTATTTTAAAGAACTAACATTCAGTGAAAAAGAAATTAATCAATTGGATAATGATAGCTTGGAGAAGCTAACTAAGGCTGCTACAATTATAGAATATGTGGGGAATAGACAACCAGATGCAATTTTATATGACTGGATTTATTCCAAAAAATTAAAGCTAAAGTACCCATATACTCCAGGTGTAGAAGAAAATAGCATAGAAAGGTTAAAAAGAATACTATTTGCACCAAAAGAATTTTCTAGTAGAAACGTATTCTACGATGAGGGAACCATTAAACCTATATAGAAGGGAATGATAAAATAGTGGATACATCAATTATAAAAAAAGAACAAAATCAGAGCTGTTTAATTATTCCTGAAAACAAACATTTTATAGAATATTTTCTTGAACTAAAAGCTATAAAATGCAAAGGAACTGCAAAAGAATATGAAAGAAACATAAAAACCTTTTTTAAAGTTAATGATGTAAAAGAAATAACATTAGATGATATAAGAAAAGTAAATATTATAGACTGTGAAAACTGGGTAAGAGAAATGAAGATAGAGGGACTTTCTCCTAATACAATAAATAGGAGGATATCTGCTCTATCTTCATTATATAAATGGCTCTTAAAATATGCTGATAATTATACTAATTTTCGTCTTATATTTGTAAATCCATTTGATGCACTGCAAGATATAAGACCTAAAGCAGTAAGGGAGAAGGATACAGAATTTTTAACTGTTAGTGAGGTTAGGAAGTTACTTAACAGTATTAAAACTGATAATGTTTTAGAATTAAGAAATAAAACAATCATATATATACTAATAACTACTGCTCTTAGAAAGTCTGAATTAATTAACATCAAAATAAAAGATATCATGACTTACAATGAATATCATGTTATTAAAGTAATAGGCAAAGGCAATAAGCCAGACTTTGTAAAACTACAGCCAGAAGGATTAAAACTTGTTAATGAATATCTAGAAAAAACAAACAGATCTATGGAACAAAATAAAGATGAGTATTTGTTTGTCGGGCATAGCAGTAATAATTTAAACGGTAAAAAATTATCATCTACAGCATTAAATCAAATGGTGCAAGCAGAATGTAAAAAAGCTAACATAAAGAAACATTTAACTGTACATTCATTAAGACATACTGCAATTACCTTAGCTATATTATCAGGGTGCAGTATAGAAAAAGTAAGAGATTTTGCAAGGCATAGTAATATAAGTACTACAAATATCTACATCCACTCTATTAATAAAATTAAAGATAATGCAGGCGATTATATTGCTAAACTAGTAGGTTAAATTAAAAAAAGAGTACAGGCACTAAAAAGGCTTGTACTCTTTTTTATTTATTTTTTTACCTTATAATAATTCTAATTTCTGTATTCTGGTTATCTATTTTATTAGAAATATCCTTTATTTCATTATCTATATCTGTTAATTTTTCATTTATTTTTTTTTGATAATCAAGTAAGGCTTTTGAGTAATCATCAATTTTATTTTCTATATTGGTTTGTCCAGATTCTAGTTTTTCAACTCTTTTATCCAATGTATTAACCTTTTCATCTAATAACCCATCAATTTTCTTTTCTAGACGTATTTGCCCAGATTCCAGTTTCTCAACTCTTTCATCTAATAACCCATCAATTTTCTTTTCTAGACGTATTTGCCCAGATTCCAGTTTCTCAACTCTTTCATCTAATAACCCATCAATTTTCTCATTTACTGTTTTAAAACTTTGTTGCATTTCCTCATGCATTGTATTAAACCCATGCTGTATATCTTCATGCATATTATTTAATAACTCATATGTTTTATCTTCCATAACTTCACCCCCAATTTTATTATAACATTTATTAATTAAGTCTTTTTCTGATTTTATAAAATTAAAATTTTTCGTGTATTTTTTCTATTAACAAAAAAGGAGTGCAAGCACTAAAAATTGCCTGTACTCCCTTTTATTTATTTTGCTCCACCTTTGATAACACTAATTTCCATATCTTGTTCTTCTACTTTATTAGAAAGATTTTTGACTTCCTTCTCTATATCTGCTAATTTTCCATATGTTTGGCTGTATCCATCAAATAAGGCTTTCGAATTATCTTCTAATTTATTTTCTAGACAGATCTGCCCTTTTTCTAGATTCCCAACCCTTTCATCTAATGCATCAATTTTGTTTTCTAGACGTATTTGCCCAGATTCTAGTTTCCCAACTCTTTCATCTAATATATTAACTTTTTCGTCTAATATATCAATTTTCCCATTGACTGTCTTAAAACCTTGTTGCATTTCCTCATGTATTGTTTTAAGATTTTGTTGCATTTCCTCATG
>DAISLB010000040.1:0-12724 GCA_036820645.1 Clostridium sp. | reverse complement strand
TTGTTGCATTTCCTCATGTATTGTTTTAAGATTTTGTTGCATTTCCTCATGCATTACCTTAAAATTCTGTTGCGTTTCTTTATGCATTTGATTTATAAGCTCAAATGTTTTGTCTTCCATTAGAATTCAACTCCTCTTAATATTATTATTTTACCATATAATTTAATGAAGTAAAAGTAGATCTTATATCGGAATATTAATTTCCCCTATAATTGATTTTAGGGCACTTCTCATAATTAAACATTGGATAGTTATTGCCGAATTCACAAGTACATCTACCTAATGCTTTCCCAAATATTTTGTATTGCTTTTTAAAATCTCTAACGGTTTCTCCCTCTTGGAGATTGTGCATCCATAATTTGCAATTGCTACATTTCATTTTTCTTTCTCTCCTTTCAGCTTATAAAAAGCCATAAATTATTATATCTAATTTATTATTATTACTTTACTTTATTAATTTTAAGGAAATTAAGTATATATATAAGAATAATTAATTTTATACTAAAGAAAGGAGATTAGCAGTCTACTACTAATTGATTTAGACTGCTATAAATATAATATTTTATGAAGCAAATATTATGTATTGCAGAAAAACCAGACATGGCTTTTAAGTATGCAGCAGCATTAGGTGGTGTATTTTTGGAAGATGGATCGGAAATAATAACTGACATTTTAAATAAAAGAGAGGAATATATAAAAAGGCAGTCAAAAAAAGATAATTTTTTTAAGGGAATTGCTAAAAGAAGTGCATTAAAAGGCTGTGAAATAACATATGCATGGGCAAGAGGGCACCTAGTTAATTTATATCAAGCAGCTGATTATGATGGAAAATATAAACAATGGTCATATGACAATTATCCTTTTATACCTGAACAGTTTAAAAATAAAGTAATAAATGATAAGTATGTAATAAGCCAGTATAATGTACTAAAAAAGTTGCTATCACAAAAATACGACTACTGTATTAATGGAACAGATGCTGAAAAAGAAGGAGAATTAATCTTTTATAGGATTTATGAGCTTACAAACAGTAAGATACCTGTTAAAAGATTATGGCTAAACTCTACAAAAGAAGAAGATATAGTTAAGGAATTCTCAAGCTTAAGAGAGCCTAATAAAAACTTATTGGAAGCAGCTAAAGGGAGAGCATATGCTGATTGGATATATGGAATAAATTATACAGTCTTATTTTCACTTAAAACTAATGTAACAACTCCTATTGGTAGGGTAAAAATGCCTACTTTAAAACTGCTTGTTGATAGATATAGAGAGGTAACTAATTTTAAACCGCAAAAGTACTATGAAGTATTTGCTAATGCCGAAAAAGATGGAGAAATAGTTAAGTTCGCTTATCCAAAAAAGTTTATGAATAAATCTCAAGCTGAAGAATTTAAGAAAGAGTTAGAGATAAGCAATAAAGGAGTTATATCTAATATAGAAAACAAAATAGAAAAAGAATATCCACCATCTTTTTACAGCTTATCAAAACTACAAGCAGAAGCTAATAATTATTTTGGATATACTCTATCAAAAACATTAGATATTGTGCAGAGCTTATATGATAACTCATATGTTACCTATCCAAGAACCGATTCTACAGTAGTACCAGTTAATGAAGAAGCTAATATGATTAATCGTATTAATTATATTCCAGATAATAAGTTTAAAAAGTTTAAGGACATTGCAAAAAACAATATAAACAATAAGTTAAAGCTAAACTCTAAGTATGTAAAAGATACTTCTTCTGCTCATTTTGCTATTGTTATAAATAATTCTCCAGGTAACCTAACAGATGAGCAATGGAATATTTATAACTTAATATCTCGTTCTGTAATAGCTCCATTTTTAGGACCAGCTACATGGAATACTAGCGTAGTAACATTGAAAATTAATGATATTGATTTTATTGCTAAAGGGAAAGTTCTTTTTTTGAAAGGGTTTAGAGAATTAATTCCTTTAAAAAAAGATAATGTTGAACTACCTCAATTTAATGTTAAAGAAGATGTAACAGTAAGTTCTTTTGAAGTAGAAGAAAAGGAAACTAAGCCTAAAGCACTCTATACTGATAGTTCATTAGTTACTGCTATGGCCAATATAAAAAATGTAGTTTATGAAAAGGAATATAAAGAAATTTTAACTGAATGTAAGGGGATAGGAACAGAAGCTACAAGGGCAGCACTATTAGAATCCCTAATTAATGCAAACTATGTTAAAAGAGAAAAGAAGAATTTAATACCAACTGAGCTTGGTATAAAAGTAATAGATAATTTCCCTGTAGAAGAAATAAAATCACCTATAACTACTGCAAAATGGGAAATGAGGTTAAACAATATTATAGATGGAAGCGAAACGTTAGCTAATGTGTTAAAAGATATAAAAGCAGATATAGAAGTTAACTCTAAAATCATAAAAAATATGCAAAATGTAAATTGGGGAAATAATCGATATGCTGTTATAGGGAAATGCCCAGTTTGTGGTGGAAACATTGTAGAAGGTAAAAAAGGTTATGGCTGTAGTAATTGGAAAGAGAAAGATTGTAAGTTTGTTATATGGAATACTATAGCTGGCAAAAAAATATCCCAAATCCAAGCAAAAAAGTTATTAGAAACTGGCAAAACAGATTATATCGAAGGGTTTAAAAGCAAAAAAGGCAATACTTTTGGTGCATATTTAACCTTAGATAAAGATAATAAAGTTATATTTAAATTTAAGGATAAGGAACAAAATATTATAGGGAAATGCCCAGTTTGTGGTGGAAACATTGTAGAAGGTAAAAAAGGTTATGGCTGTAGTAATTGGAAAGAGAAAGATTGTAAGTTTGTTATATGGAATACTATAGCTGGCAAAAAAATATCCCAAATTCAAGCAAAAAAGCTATTGGAAACTGGCAAAACAGATTACATTGAAGGGTTTAAGAGTAAAAAAGGAAATACTTTTGGAGCATATTTAACCTTAGATAAAGAAAATAAGGTTATATTTAAATTTAAAAAAGATAAAGAAGAATATAGAACAATAGGAAAATGTCCTATGTGTGGTGGAGATATAACTGAAAGCAAATTTTCATATATCTGTTCTGATTGTGATCTTAAAATAAACAAAACAATAGCTGATTATACATTAACTGAAGATGATATAAAAGAGTTAATAAAAAATAAGAGAACTCATAAAATAAGTAATTTTAAATCTCAAAGAGGTAAAGCATTTGATGCTGCTTTGGTAATAAATAAAGATAAAATCGAGTTTGAATTTTAAAATGCAATAATAATAAGATGATATAAAGAATTATGGCTTGTTTAAGCTAAAAAGGAGGGAAATATTTTAAAAAATATAAAAAATAAAAATTGAAAGGAGAAAAAAATAGATGGTTTTAATTGAAAAGAAAATGGATTTATTTGATGCAGATGAAAAATACTATTTTGTACAGTGCATATCTGCTGATTTTGCTATGGGGAAAGGAATAGCAGTTGAGTTTATTAAAAAATTTAATACGAAAAGTAAATTGCAAAGTATGTGGAAAGGTCAAAAGCCTAATTATCCTCAAGCTATATTAGTAGATAAAGTATTTAACTTAGTTACAAAAGCTAAGTATTATGAAAAACCAACTTATAAAACAATTGAAATTGCAATTCAGGATATGAAAGGAATTTGTACCCAAAAAAATATAAAATATTTGGCAATGCCCAAAATAGGTTCAGGTTTAGATAGACTAAGTTGGCCTAAAATTAGAAAAATTATTCAAGATGTGTTTAAAGATACTGATATCGAAATATTGGTATGCAATATATAGATATCAGCGATAAAAAAATTGCTAAAGATTAGTTAGTGAATATTAGAAAGCTTTAAAATTATAGGCGTATTGGCTATATTGCAGTATGAAAATTATACGAATTAAATCAAATTTTAGGAGGATGTAATGAGCAGGTTTGAAGAGGATTTAAAAATAGTAATTAATGCTATGGCAGATAGCTTTACAAAAGATACAATGGAAAGAAACCATGACGTAGTGTCAATAATAAAGACTGTGTATGATGCAAACCCAAAAAGATTTTTTGATACAGTCCAATGTGCTAAAACTGAGTTTGACACTATACTTGAACAGATTGTAGATATCCCAATGCAAGAAAACCGTTATATCTTGAATTTTGTTATGAATGGAGAATATGAGAGATTTTTTAATAAGCTTATGGAAAAGAAAGAAGGTTCCATATATTGTGCAGATAAATCCAGATTCATACATTCCATGACATTAAAAGCTTTGCGAACTAAGACAAACATCTCATTGTATGATGATTACACAGAATGTGAACAGATAAAAGAAGATAAAGAACGTCAAGCATATTGGTCCCCTAAAACAATACCTGATACAGATACAGCTATGAAAATATTTTGGGACTGGTATTTATTAAGAGAAAATTAGTTTACATTCCAAGGACAGCTGCAAAAGCTGAAAATTATATGAAGAAAGTAGGCGAGAGTTTGGAAAAACCAATAATAGATGTTTGTTGTGGAAGCAAAATGTTTTGGTTTGATAAAAATAATACTAATACAGTTTTTATGGATAATAGGGAGCTTGAAGATACTTTATGTGATGGTCGTAAACTAATAATTAAGCCGGATATTGTGGGAGACTTTAAGGATATACCATTTCCAGACAATACTTTTAAATTAGCTGTTTTCGACCCTCCACATTTAGTTAAAGTTGGAGAAAAATCGTGGCTGGCTAAAAAATATGGCAAGCTAAATAATGATTGGCCACAGGAAATAAAACAAGGCTTTGATGAATGTATGAGAATTTTAGAGCCTTATGGAGTACTGGTTTTCAAATGGAATGAGGAACAAATAAAGGTTAAAGATATTCTGAATACGATTGATTATAAACCATTATTTGGTGATAGAAGAGCCAAAACTTTATGGCTAGTTTTTATGAAGGGCGTATGACGCATTTCAAAGATGATGTGTATCTTTGCTACAGTTATGAAGAACTATTTAAACTAGGCATCAAAAAGGAACTGAAGTATATTAATACTTTAGTTTCTTTTTATTTTATATAATTTATAATTTATCAATATTTATAAATATAACTACAATCAATTGATGTATGTTGTATTCGTTATTATATTATTCTAAAAAAATGATTAGAAGGAAAGGAGAACAAAAGTCAATGGAACACTTATTATGGATTTTAAAAGATTCAATAGCATCAGGAGGTTATATTATTGGTATTTTTATTTCAACTATGATTATTTGCTATCTTATACAAGCAATTAGTTATTATAAAATAGCTGAAAAGGCAAATGTAGGTGATAGGTGGTTAGCTTTTATCCCTATTGCTCAAAATATATTATTTCTTCACATAATTGATAAAAGCGGCTGGTATATACTTATTGATTTATTAGGATTTATTCCTGTAGTAGGCCCTCTCATAGTAATTATTATAAATTGCATATGGGCTGTAAGGTTTTACCAATGTTTTAATACTTCAACTATTTTAATAGTATTATGTGTTATTATTCCGTTAATAGCCCTAATATATATGTTATATTTAGCATTTTCAAATGTGCAATATATAGGAACAACCAAATATGCAGAAATGTAAATTACCCCTGCTTTTATTTAATTTTTCTTGTATCTTCCATCTTGCTTTATTGCAAGATGGAAGGTGTTAAAACTTAGAGGGAACAATAAAAGAGAATCTTTTCCCGTATTAATAAATATGAGAAAAGATTTTTTTCTTTATAAAATATAAACTTTTTAAAATGTAATAATAATAAATTAGATAAAAATATTATGGCTCTTTTATGAGCTAAAAATGAAGGGGAGTTTTGATTATGGGAAAATGTATAACAGAAATAAAATTTAATTCAAGTATTGTAGAACTTGAGGTTAATAAAGATTACGAGCAAGAAGTACAGGAAGAATTTACACAATATAGCAGAATGACAAAACCGTATATGTTTAAGTCTTTTGTTGATCATTTTATGAAGAATAAAAAGGAAGAAGAGGAAAAAGAAATTGGATTGAAAGTATTAAAAATGGTTCCAATGCAATAAGCAAAATTTATATGGGACTGAAAAAGAGGAAGCTATTATTATGCCAATTTTAAAAAATATTTAAGAATTGGCATAATAATAATATAGGAAATAATATTTTGGGGGTTTAAAAAGATGAAGATATTATTAGTTATATTAATAATAGCAGTTATTTTTATGTTTTATATGTTTTATCAGATGTCTTTAAAAGTAGGACTTATAGATGAGAAAGAGCAAGGCACTGATAAAGAAAAAGTTAAGAAATATCAGCAACAAATAGAAAAAGAAATAATAGCATCAATAATAGCTTTATTTATGGTATTTGCTATATCAATGATATTTTATTCTAATGTAAGGATAACAGGAAAACAAACAACACTAAATGAAGAGAAATATAAACAAGAGATACAAATGTTAAAAGAAAAAAACAAGCTTGATATGGAAGAACTAAAACAGGATATGATAAAAAAAGAACTTGATATCTATGAAAGTATAGGGAAATATGGTTTAGGAGTCAATAAGAAAGGTGAAATAGTCAAAATCAAATAATTTTAGAGAATTAAATAGAATTTATGCAAGGATATATTTTACATAATAATGGAATTAAGATAATCCTTGCATAATGCATAGGACCATTTTAATTTCATTTTTAATTTAAGATGAAAGGAAGGTGGGTCTTATGCATGAAGGAGCAATAGAAGCGTTTTTAAAATATCTTAGCAATAAAGATAATTGTATCCTTAAACCAAGTGATTACAAAGAACCTAAGAAGAAGCATAGATTTAAAGTAATATTCACAGCAATTGCTTTGGTAGCAGTTGGTATAATGTTTTATTTTTATTGCAATGGTCAATACATGGAACAACAAAATCAAAAGATAGAAATGCAAATTAAGAAAGAAAAATTTGAATTAGAAGAAAAAGAAGAAGAGGAAAATATAAAAGAGAGAGAAATTGCTAATTTTGAGAAAATGAAAAAATTAGGCTTGGAGATAGATAAAAATGGTAAAGCAACTACAAAAGAGCAACATAATGGAGCTAAATAAAAAGAAATAACTACCAACGTTATCATAGATTTTATTAAAAATTTTAATGGATATAATGTAAAACTTGTTATCAAGGTTTACTTTAAAAAGGAGATTATTAAATTAAATATAATAATAATAAAGAAAAAAGAGGTATCTTATTAATTTGAGGTATCTCTTTTTTAATTGTGACAAAATAGGGAAGATATTCAGCTGAACTTAATTTTATTTTTCCGTAAAAACAAGAGTATTGGTTATCGGATCATAGACTAAATTAAATAATCGAGCTTCTAAATCATTAATTTGAGAAAATAATGAGCTAAATCCATCTGCTCTTGCTTGTGTAGAATGCCATTTGCCCTGCCCAGTTAATCCATTAATTGAAATATTTATTGGATTATTGGGAGAATAAACTGCTCTAAGTGGGTTTGATTTTTTTAAGGAAATATAACCGTATTTTACTTCGCTATTAGTGAACTGATGTGTAATTGGATTTAAAACTTGATTGTTTGCGGTATTAACTATATTTGTATTTATAACTTTAGTAGATTTAACTGTACTTTTGCTAGTATCTGAATCCACAATTACTGTTTGCTCAATTGTTGTTATAAGTTTAATTTCATTTAGCATAAACATCATCCTTCCTATATTTTATTTACTAAGTATAGTTTAGCATACTTTAGCAAGGATAGCAATAGAGCAAGAAAAATATTTCTAATCATTTTTAATAGTTCTAATTAGCATTTAAAAAATAATATCAAATTGCAATAATAATAAATCAAGAAAGTAATTAACGGCTCTTTTGTGAGCTAAAAACGAAGGGGGAAAATAATAATGCTCAAAAAAAGAAAAATGAAAAATTCAGAACGGGGGATATATATTCAGGACAACGAGCTAATAAATTCTATGTTTAAAGTCGGACAATATTTTAAATACATTATAGATAAGAAAAATAAAAAGCTTATAATACTACCTTCTAATACTGAAACAAAGAATTCTGTATCTAAAAGAAAAATAGACAATATTGAAAAACCTGTATTAGACATACGAAGTAAAGAAACTATGGCTGTATTTAATGATTGTGATTATCTACAGCTGACAATACTTGAAAATAAAGTTATTGTTGAAGGTTTTAGTGATGAAGAAGATGCTCAAAATGAAGCTAAAAGCAGCAATAAGCAATATATTAATAACATAATTAAGATTACTACTAACAAAACTGCTAAAGAAATCAATAAAAAGCGAATAGAAGTAACAAAACGATATCTAAAACAAAATTTAAATCAAATAGTTGGAGGAGAGCAGCTAAGTTTTTACGAAGTATTAAATGAATCAATAAGTTATACAAACTATTCATCACAAGCACATAGTATTAATAATGCAATAAAATCACTTCAGCTGCCATTAACATTGTGCTCTTTATTTTCTGGAGCAGGATTAATGGATAAAGCGTTCATGGATGATTTTGATATAATATTTGCATTAGAGATTGATAAAGAAGCCTGCAAAACTTACAAACGTAATATTAGCAATCACATTGTAAATGGTGATATAAAAAACTATGCAGGTAAAATACCTCATGCTACAGTATTAATTGGGGGCAGCCCTTGCCAAGGATTTTCAAACTCCAATAGGCAAACCAATTATTTAGACAATCCCAAAAATCTGCTTGTAAGAGAGTACATTAAAGCAGTACAAAATTCGCAGCCATATGTATTTGTATTGGAAAATGTACCTCAAATAATAAGTGCAGGAGATGGAAAGTTTCTAAAGGAAATCACAGAACAACTTAAAGATTATGAAATAACTTCAAATATATTGGATGCTACAGATTTTGGAGCAGCTCAAAGAAGGAAAAGAGCAGTAATTATTGGCTCTAAAATAGGAAAAATAAATATCTTAAAGCCTATAAATAAATATGTAAATACAGTAAGAAATGCTTTTAAAGGCTTAAATAGTAAGGTACCCAATCAGCTTGATTATAGTAAGCCTAATGAGCTAACATTGCAAAGAATAAAAAGTGTTCCAGAAGGCGGGAATGTGTTTAATATTCCAGAAGCAATAAGACCAGGAGGTACACATTCTGATAGCTATATCCGCTTAAAATGGGATGAACCATCAGTAACAATTGTTAATCCGAGAAAAGCAATGATACTGCATCCTGAAGAAGATAGAATACTATCAGTAAGAGAATGTGCCAGACTGCAAGGATTAGATGATGATTTTATATTTTATGGTTCATTAGCAGCTAAACAGCAGCAAGTTTGTAATGGAGTACCTGTTCCAATGTTTAAATATGTATCAAAGATAGTAAGAAAAGCTATCGAAAAATATAACATTAACAACCTAAATAATACAATAACCTGTTGATAAGAAATTAAGCAGTAACTTTATTTTAAGTACTGCTTATTTCTTTTTAAAATGTAATAATAATAAGTTAGAAAAATACTAATGGCTTATTTTGTTAAGCTAAAAATTAAAAGGGGGAATTTTAAATGTACACAGCATTAAAAATAACTAAAAATGGAAAGGGATTTAATTCTTATGATGAGGAAGTCAAAGAAAGAGAAAAAGTTAAAGAAATATTGCAAAAATCAGGTTATGAAGTAGAAGCATATTGTACTGTATCATATGCTTTTATAAAACAGGAAGTAGAATATAGAAGCGAGAATTGGCAATTTTTCGGTTTTGAGAGAGAACTAACAAAAGAAGAAATAACCGAAATAACAGAGGAAATATATGATATAGACCAATTATATTCAGATGCAATGGATATGATTGATGATGAAATTAACAAAATAATAGAAACTAATACTAAACCTGCTAAAGAAGAAGATTTAAAATCTAACAAAGTATTTATTCTTGTTTAATGACAAGAAAGGCAATTCATCTTCATCTAAATTAAAATTATAGGTGGAGTCGTCCTGCCTTATTTGGATAAAGCAAGAAGTAGCAACTTTATTTTAAGCTGCTACTTTTAACTTCTTTTCGAAATGTAATAATAATAAATTAGATAAAAATATTAATGGTCTTATACCAAAAAATGAAAGGAGTTATGTCAAAAAAATGGATGATGAAAAACTATATAGAGGAGAAAGAGTAATAGTTCAAGGTAAGAAAGGAATAGTTATAAAGGAATATCCAAACTATGTGCTAATACAGTTTGGGAAATACAAGGAATGTAGTCCAAAAACTGAAGTCGAAGTTGATAATGGTATGTTGGAGCTAGACAAGGCTATGTTTCAATAATAATAAGTTGGAAAAAATTAATGGCTCTTTTAGAGCTAAAAACAAGGGGGTAAATAAAATTATGTTATGGAGAAAATTAAAAATAAGAGTTATTGGAACAAAAAAGAAAACAGCAGAAGTAGAAAAGTTATTAGATACTGTTGAGCTAACAGGGAATGAGGCAAAAGATAGGTTAATCCTTCAAGAGTTTATAGACAGCAATAAGATTAAGGAAACCATTCTTTATGATGGTAATGGCATTGTTAGCTATGATCGTATTGTCAATGAATATAAAAAAATTCTAAAAAAGAATACGTTTGGTAATATGAGTGATTATTTTTATGAATTTTTATGTTCAAATGCTGGGAGTATAGCTCATTATAATAAGCAAGGTTGGCTATATGAGTATAATAGCATATATAAGCTAAAAAACTTCTTTTTATACAATGAAAATGGTAAAAATATTGTAGACGAACAGCCTAGATGGAAAACTGATGTAATTAGAATTGCTAAAGCAATATTAGATTTAACAACTCAAAAAGAAATAGTATATATAGATAACAAAAAAGAAGAAAAAGGGAAGATAAAAAATAGCAACAATGAGGTTAAACAGCTAAGTTTGCTTGACCTTATTGCTTAAAAAAAATATATAATAGAAAGAGGAAAGCAAAGTTATTTTAAGACTTTGCTCTTTATATTTTTATAAGTTATTTGCTATATATATATATAAATAAAATAGTAGAAATTAAGCAGCTGAAAAGCTAAATATTCTTTAAATTTTTTAAAATGTAATAATAATAAGTTAGAAAAATAAATAATGGCTTATCTATAAGCTAAAAGGGGTGAATGAATTGTTAATATTTAATAATCCATTAGCAGCGAACTATTTTAAATAAGGGGGATATTTGTTATGGAGATGGACTGGGAAAAATTAAGAAAAGTTTTATGTGCTCCATTTACAAATATTAAATGGAGAATGGGCAATACGTTCAAATCAAAAGCAAATGAAAAATATTTTGGTAACGTATATGCCTACATTGAGACAAAAGATATTCAAGATAGGCTCGACGAAGTAGTAGGACCAAATAACTGGAAGAATGAATTTATTCCATGGCATGAAGTAGAAGAAACAGATAGAAATGGAAATACAAAAAAACATTGCTCCCAGTTATGTGGGCTATCCATTTTTGATGAAACTAAAAAAGAATGGATAACAAAATACGACGGAGCACAAAACAAGGACATTGAAGGAATAAAATCAGGGCTTACAGATTCTATAAAACGAGCAGCTGCACAATGGGGCATTGGCAGAGATGTATATGCTATGCCGCAGCAAGTTGTAGAAATTTATGAGGGAAGAAAAAATGTAAAAGATGAGCAAAAATTTATAGGTAAATTAGAGAAGGATGGGAGGAATGTCTATAATTATTATTGGCAATATCCTCAAAATTTATTGAGTAGTGATGAAGTATTATTTGATAAAAATAAAACTATGAATAATGATGCGAATCGGGTTCAAGGTAGTATCAAATATGATGATATCAAAAATGATAACAATTGTACAGACAACATATCAAACAATGTGCATACAGGAAAATTAATAAAAGCTGACGTAAAAACAAATCAGAAGGGTTATAAGTATGCATTATGTTCTCTTCAAGAAAAGCAAAATTTCTGCTTTAATTTTATAAGTAATGATGTATCAATATCTAACTATCTAAATAAACATATTACGATCGGGATTAGAAAGCAGGGTACTTATAATATTTTTGAGAAAATTATAACTTGTGCAGCATAATATTAATCAAAATGTTTAACAATGTGTTTAATTTTAAAAAAGTTATATAATAAAAATAATAAAATAAAAAAATATGGAGGAATAAAAAATGGCAAGAATAAAAGAAAGCGTAAAAGAATTGATGGCAAAGGTTGACAGCTTAGAAAATGACGAAGATAAAGAAATGGAGAAGGAGTTAATAGACAGTCTTGCGAAGGATTGTGCTGATTATATTTCTGCAATTTCAGACATGGAAAATGCAATAAATATTGGTAGATTTACCCTTGAGGGTGATGATTATCGAGATTGCATTGCAAATCTTGATAAAAATAGAATGATAAAACACAATGTTGTAATAAGTGGAGTTAAAGTGTTAAATAGGCTCTGCTTACTAAATGGATTGAAACCAATATTCCAAGGCGATACAAATAGCAGAATACAAGTTGCGGATTTTGCTAAGGAATATGTCGATGAACTCTATGGAGAAAGAAAATTGTAAAAAATAAAAAATAGCTCAACAGATAACTGAACTATGATAATAGGTAGAGGCTACATATTAAAAATATGTAGCCTCTACCTATTATTTTTTTTGCTGTATAGAATATAAAATATTACAAAGGCTTAGCCGAAAGCCCATGATTTCAATCACTGGGATGAAGGCTTATA
>DAISLB010000039.1:0-20431 GCA_036820645.1 Clostridium sp. | reverse complement strand
GTCTGTAGTATTTTATGATGGAGATATCCTTGTTGGTGGAGGAGTTATAGACAGCCTGCATTAGAGGTTGCAAGTTAAAAATTACTTTATTCTCCGGATATTTTTAAGTTTGAAACTATATAGATAAGTTAATAGTGAAAAGGATACAATACTTGTATAGTAAGTTGTATAATGGAATAAAGACGTATATGTAATAAACTGTGTAGTAAGTGATATTTTTATTTTGTGAGGTAAATTATGATGGAACTGTGGGATATTTATGATGAAAATAGGAACTTAACTGGTAGAACAATGGAACGGGGTAGTAAAATTGGTAAGGGCGATTTTCACCTTGTAATTCATGTTTGTATTCTTAATTCAAAAAATGAAATGCTTATCCAACAACGACAACCATGGAAAAAAGGATGGCCCAATATGTGGGATATAACTGTTGGTGGATGTGCTGTGTCTGGTGAAACAAGCATAGAAGCTGCTGAAAGAGAAATGTTTGAAGAAATAGGTTATAAAATTGACTTATCAAGTGAACGGCCATTTTTTACTATAAATTTTGAAGTAGGTTTTGATGATTATTATCTTGTTGAACGAGAAATAGAAATTAAAGATTTAACATTACAATATGAAGAAGTTCAATCAGTGAAATGGGCAAGTAAGGATGAAATTTTGCAATTAGCTAAAGAGGGCAAGTTTATTGATTATTGGTTTATTGAACATTTATTTGATATGCGAAAATATAAGGGAGGATATCGCGTAAAATGAATCTAATCTTTACTATACAATATTCTTAAAATATCGCTTAATGGGACTTATAACAAATGTCCCATTAAAAACGTTTTAATATCAACACTATTCTTTAGATTTTCTGTAGTGTTAACGGAAGAAAATCATCCATAAATATTAATTCTTAACTTTTAATTTTTAATTAAAATCCTGCATAGTATGTTATTGTTGTTCCAAGGGCATAGAATGCTAGTCCAATTAGTGTTGTCATAATTACATATGTACATGCATGTAATTTATAATTTAATTTAAAAAGTTTAAAATCTTCGTACATAAAGGAAGAAAAGGTGGTATAGGCTCCTAAAAATCCATCACACAAAAGAATATAGAAGCTTCTAGAAATGTGAGAACTGCTAAGTATTCCAAGCAGCAGAGCTCCTGTTATGTTTATGATAAAAGTTCCCAATGGAAATAGAGATTTAAATTTTTTGTTTATAAAATTACCAAGGGAAAATCTAGTTAAACTTCCAGCTATGCCGCCAATTCCAACTATTAAAAAATTCATTTTCACGTCCTCCTAATTATAGTATATTTCAAATGGAATTTCCTTTATTCTTACAATTAGTATCCTCTAATTTATTCAAATCAACAGAGTAGTTCAGATTCAATTTTGAAGCCAACTTTATAGAAGTAAACTCCCCGAGGTAGGCAAAGGCAAGTCCTAAAATTAAGGAGATAGCAATATAGCATACAGCTAAAAGAATGTGGTTTGAATTTATAAGTGATACAGTTTCTTTACACAAAGTAGAAAAAGTAGTATAAGCACCTGCAAATCCTGCGCATATTCCTAGCTTTATATTTGATGATACAACTGAAGTATAAATAGCAGCAGTAGTTACAAAAGCTAAAATAAAGGCTCCTGTTAGATTTATAAGTAAGGTATTTATAGGAATTAAGGTGAAATTACTTATTTTTGTATTTTCTAGGGTAAATCTTAAAATTGCCCCTAAAAAACCGCCTATCCCTATATAGATATATTTTTTCAACTTAAAACCCCCCTGTGAATTTGACTAGAAAAAATGCTCCTACTTTTTGAATTAAAGTAGGAGCTGTCAGACATAAGCAATTATAGGTGAGCTCCATCACCTATAAAATAGATTTCTACAATACTCATTTCATTATACTATAGATAGTATATTTTTTGCAAATAAAAAACATACTAAAACGTAACAACGGTTACGGATAATTTATGTAGAATAATGTATCATATTAATCAGGTGATTGGAATTTGTGTCTTTTAGATAGGGGGAGAAGGTATGAAAATACTTATAGTTTGCTCAAAAAAGAGCGGAAAGTTACCTGAAAATGAATTTTATACAAAAACTGACAGCAGATTTGCAGGCACAAAATTTATACCACATATAAAAAACTTTAAGGAAGCTTGTACTGTATGCGGCAAGAAATGCGTTTGGTGTAGGGGAAAATATGAGTTAAATTTTAAAGATAATGTAAGTGAAGTGATTGAACTTCCAGATTTATATAAGTTATTTGAAGATAATCCACTAAAGTATCTTCCACAAAAATTTAAGAAACATGATACAGCTGTAATTATAGGAGTACATGAAGATATAATAATTGAATTGCCAAAGCTAATAGCTGAAAGTGGTGGAAAAGCTATAATAGTTCCCTGTGAAAGTGGAAGCTGGGTATCAAAATGGACCAGGGAAAAACTTATTGAGGAATGTGAAAAATATAATCTGCAGTATGCTTTTCCTAAACCTTTTTGTACATTGAAATATGGAAAATTTCCTCTCATAAATGAATTTATTGATTTCTTTAAAATAGGAAAGCCTAAATTTAGACTTTATGTAAATGATGAAGATGTAATAGAAAAAGCAGAAGTTATAATATCTGCACCTTGTGGAAATGGATACAATATTGCAAGACATCTTGTGGGAAAAAAATTAGGAGAAGAAGCAAAGAAATCTGTAGCTAAATTTTGGCACAGTTATCCATGCCTTGGAGATATGCACATAGATCCAGAACTTGGTGATACTCCTCTTCATATAAGTGGGTATACCCATTATGCGGCTCTTGAAAATGCACAAATAATTAGAAACAATAAAGATTGAGCAATTACCTCTGATTTTAAAGTTAAAATTAAGATTAGAGGTAATTTTTATTTAAAATAACTTCATATACATATGATATAATAATACAAAATAGATATTTTTAGCATGAATATATTATTAAGATGTGGTAAATATATATTTAGTAATTATTTTTAATGGAAAATAGTATTTAATATGTATTTTTGTAGATAAAATAAAATTGAAAAGGAGGCCAGGGTGTATGTTATCTTATGTCAATAGGGATAGTAAAATTGATGAAGGAATTTTATTAAAAAAAGTTAATATTAATGGAAATTTATGTGCAGGATATGGCGAGATACTCATAAATCAAATTTACCAAAATTGCAGTAATGAAAGTATAGAGGGTGTTTATGTTTTTCCACTTCCAGCTGCAGCTATAATATCAGGCTTTGAAGCAGAAATAGGAGGAAGAACTTTAAAGGCAGTAGTTGAAGAAAAGGATAAGGCACTTCAAATTTATGAAAATGCAAAGTCCCGCGGAGACAGTACTTTTTCACTGGAAGAATTCAGCCCCCACTTTTTTAGAATAAGCATAGGAAAAATAATTCCCGGTGAAACTGTAAAAATAAAACTTTCCTATATAGAGGAATTAGATTATAAAGATAATACCTTTAAACTTACAATACCTGCAATTTCAGAACCTAAGATAATGAAAAATAGATCTAAAATTGAAGAATTAAAGGATAATTTAGTAAGCAAATTAGGTATAAGAAGGACTAAGGAAGAGGATTTTGAATTTAAGGTAAACATAATGGTGGAATCCTTTAGCAAAGTTGATTTTAGATGTCCCTACCATAATATAAAGGTGGAGAGAGATGGGGACACAGTAGCTAAAATAAGCTTGGATGAAAATTATTACTTAATAGATAGAGATTTTATATTGTTTATGAGGGAAAGAGAAACTTTAGAAGCAAATGGAATGATCTATGAGTATAAGGAAAATGATGAGGAAAAGGGAATAGTTTATATGAGAATGATTCCTAAACTTGATCCTTATGAAGAAGATGTTACAGAAAATTATGTATTTTTAATTGATATTTCAGATACCATGAAAGGTGAAAAGTTAGAACAGGCTAAAAATGCCCTTCAACTTTGTATAAGAAATTTATCAAAAGGAGATACGTTTGACATAATAGCCATGGGTGAGAAACTAATTAGTTTTTCTCAAAATGGATTGATAGAATTTAATGCAGATTCCCTAAGAGAAGCATCTAAGTGGATAGACAGTTTGAAAACGGAAAGGGATGCGGATATATTTGGAGGGATAAAATATAGTTTTGAGAATGAAGGATCTGAAAATACCATACTTCTTTTCACAGATGACATGGTAGATGATGAAGAAAAAATACTTTCCTATGTAAATGATAATATTGGAAATAACAGAATATTTACTTTTGGGATAGATTCTTGTGCAAATAATTATTTTTTGAATAAATTGGCCCATGAAAGCTATGGAAAAGCAGAATTTATAGACATAGGTCAGAGAATTGAAGATGTGGTTTTAAGGCAGTTTAATAGAATACAAAGTCCTCAGGTAGATAGTATAGATATAGATTGGGGAAGGTTACAAGTTAACTCTACTTATCCAAGGACTATTGAATACATGTATGATAGGGAACCTTTTTCTATATTTGCGAATGTGACTGGAGAAGTAGAGGGACAAATAAGTTTAAAAGGATACGTGGATGGAAAAGAATATTTGAGGAGGATAGATATTGATAATTTTAACACAGAGGAAAATGCTAATTTGCTTAGAAAAATTTGGGTTAGAAAAAGAATGAAATCTCTAGAAATGAATATGAAAGCACAGAGAGGACAAGAGAAGGAAGAGATGAAAAGAAAGTTAATAGAACTTTCTAAGAAAAGTGGACTCATAAGTCCTGAAACTACTTTTATATTGATGGAATTAAGAGAAGAACCAGTACTTGGCATTCAGCTTAAAAACATAATTCCAATAAAAGTAAATGAGAGCACTTTAGGTGAAAAAATAAATGAAAGCTTAGAAAGTGGGTTCTTGTATAGAAGCTTTACCAATGATAAAGAGGAGGAGGAATATGACTGTGACAATTTATATTTGGATAGAAAGTATACTAGAGAAAAGCTCATACGAATAATAGCTAAAAATCAATTTGCAGATGGAGCCTTCGTAGATTATGAAGATAGTAATCTGGAAGATAAAATAGAAACTACTTCAATGGTAATGCTAGCATTTATAATTGGGAGGGAAAATATAGATATATATACAAATCAATTAAATAAAGCTGCGATTTTTATATCCGACAGTTATGATCAGGTTGATTTTAATGTAAGGGATAATATCTTAAAGATGTCTATCCTGGCACTGAATAATATAAAGAAGAAAAAAATATTAAAGGACAAATATGTTTTAAAAGTTGATCATACAATAGAAAAGTTGTGTGACAGTTTATACCCTAAAGAAGACACAAAGCACATATTAAAGGATTTAATGGATAACCCATTTAAAAGAAATGTAGCATCTCTTTTTAAATTAAGCGAAGATGGAAAATATATAGAAGAAGAAATAACTATAGTTGAGGAGACAAATTCCATATTTAATATGGCAAAGCTAGCTGTACTTAAGGCACTAAAGAATTAAAAAATGATAATTAGGCGGTATCATGATGAAAAATTATTTTTACAAAACCTGAAACTAAAAGGTGTTACTATTTTAGGTGGAACAGGTGCTGTAAGCGGCGAAATTCAAGATGAAGTTTCTAAATTAATAAGTAAATAGTAATATATAAAATACTCTAGAGTATATACCTAGAGTATTTTTCTTAATATTATATTAAATTTGTTTATAAATTATTGATATTTATAAAATATAAATATATAATTGAGACTATGTATTTATATATGTGTGAAATATTTAAAGGTTAAAGTGTTTAAATTTTAAACATTTCGCATTATGTAGGATAGCAAAGGAGAATTTTAATGAACTGCGAAAAAGATAAATTATCACTTATTGAAGATGTAAAAAAAGGCTTATATAATTTTGTAATCATAAGTAGATCTATAATGAATGAAATAAATTATGAAGAAAAACTTACTATTTCGCAGTTGCTTCTTTTATATTTACTTGAAGACGGTAAATCCTATAAAGTTAGTGAACTTGCTGAAAAACTTGGAATAACCCCCTCGGCTGTTACAAATTTAAGCAATAAATTAGTTGAAAACCAATTTATAAATAGATTTCGACCAGAAGACAACAGACGGGTAGTTATGCTATTTTTGACGGATAAAGGCAAGCAATTCTTAAAAGAAATAAGTGAAGTAAAATCTAGACTTTTGGGAGAAGCACTTTCGGAGTTGAATGATGATGATTTAAAAAATATAAATTTAAGTTTTTTAAAATTGACGTACGCTCTCGAAAAGTATAAAAATAGAAAAAAATAGATTGCTATATTGTTATAAAGATTGTTATAAAGGAGGAAAAAAATGAATTTAACTGAACTATCTGTGAAAAAGCCTGCTGCGATAACTATGGTTATATTATTTTTGCTAGGGCTTGGTATATTTGGGTATACACACATTGGCGCAGATCTTATGCCTTCTATGGATATACCGGTAATTTCTATATCTACTACTTATTCTGGCGCCAGTTCTGAAGATATAAAAAAGGATGTTGTAAAACCTATTGAAGATGCAGTTTCAGGTATAAGTGGTATTGATAGGATTAGTTCCACAGCTAAAGAAAGCTCTGGACAAACTATGATAGTATTTAAGTCCAGTACAAATATGAATACAGCTTTTTTAGATGTACAAAAAGCTGTAGATAATGCACAAGGTAACCTCCCTAAAAATGCGGATAAGCCTGTCTTATTTAAGATAGATACAAATGCCATGTCTGCTTTAATGCTGTCTGTATCTGGAAACCTGTCTTATGATGAGCTTTACAATGAGGCAAATAAGATAACTGAGGCTCTAAAAAAAGTTCAAGGCGTAGGAAATGTATCTCTTGAAGGAATACAAAAAAAGCAGCTAATAATAAAATTGAATAAATCTGCTATAGAATTTTATGGGATAAATCTAAATACCCTAACTTCTAAGCTGCAGTCAGATAATATAAATATGCCTGCAGGTGAGATAAAACAGGATAAATTAAATCAATCTGTAAGAGTTATGAGTAAATTCGATAGTATAGATGAAGTGAAAGATTTGCTAATACCGACTGCGGGAAATAGTACCGTTCGTCTAGGGGATATAGCAGATATAAATTTAGAATATCCTGAAGAAGATCAGAGTATAAGAATGAATGGAAAAAATACTATAGGAATAAACATCCAAAAGCAAAGTGATGCAAATGTAGTTGAAGTTGTAAACAATATTAAGAAGGAAATTACTCAGCTAAAAAAAGATATGCCATCTAATGTTAAATTGGACACCGCATATGATAGTACTACATTTATAAATTCTTCTATTGCTTCAATAAAGCGTACTTTAGTAGAGGGCGTAATAACAACTGCCCTAGTTTTATTAATATTCTTAAGAAGCTGGAGATCTTCACTTGTAATACTTGTAGCTATACCAACATCGCTTGTTGCAACTTTCTTTATGATGTATGTTATGAAATTTACTATGAATATAATGTCTCTTATGGGATTGTCTCTTTGCGTAGGTACGCTTGTAGATGACTCAGTTGTTGTGCTGGATAACATACAGCGGCATCTGGCTATGAAAAAAGATCCACAAACTGCGGCTATAGATGGTCGTAAAGAAATAGGACTTGCGTCTATTGCCATAACCCTTTGTGATGTAGTTGTATATCTCCCCGTTTCCTTTATGTCAGGTATGACAGGAAGCTACTTTAGAGAATTTGGACTTACTATAGTTTGTGCATCACTATTTTCACTATTTGTAGCCTTTACTATAACTCCTATGCTGTCATCAAGACTTCTTAAACCGGTAGAAAATAGACAGGTAAAACCAGGAAGATTAAAAAGCAAAATTAAGCAAACCGTATTTTATAGGATATTTAATGGAATATCAGGTTCTATAGATAACATAACAGTTAGTTACAAAAGACTACTCATATGGTGTTTGGATCATAGAAAAAGAGTACTTGCCCTCAGTGTAGCTGTATTGATAGGTTCTATTTTATTAATACCTGCAGGTGCTATAGGAACAGAACTTGTACCAACTACAGACCAGAGTTATTTTAATATAAGTATGAGTTTTGATTCTGGAACCAGCTTAAATGAGATGGATAAGAAAGTTAAGCAAGTAGAAAACTATTTACATAGTGTACCTGAAATTACTACATATTATTCTATGGTAGGATCTAGTGGCAGTGACATGATGGGAGGTTCTTCAAATTCTGCAAGTATATATGTGAGCCTTTATCCTAAAAATGATAGAAAGAGAGCTCAATCTGAAGTGGCAAAACAAGTTAGGAAGTGGGGAAATTCAACTTTAGCTGGAACAAATTTTTCTGTGAGTGAATCTAGTGTTGGAGGCTCAGGTTCAAGTAAACCTATATCAATTGAAATATTAGGTGATAACACTGATACTGTAACTGAAATATCAAATAAGGTAGAGACAATAGTGAAAAATATCCAGGGAATTGCAGATGTGGACAACTCTACAAAAGTAAGTCAAAGTGAACTTAGAGTTAAAATAGACAAGTTAGCTGCAGCCCAATATGGTGTATCTATATCAGATATATCCTCTGTGCTTAGAACAGCAATTCAAGGTTCTTCTGCTGGAACATATAGTACTAGTGATGATGATTATGATATAAAAGTAAAATTTCATGATGGTGATATAAAAACTCCTTCTGATATAAGTGCAATAAAAGTGTTAAATCAATCTGGACAATCTATACCAATAAGTGAGATTGCATCTATAGTAAAAACTGATAGTCCACAATCTATATCCAGAAAGGATAGACAGGATGTAGCTACAGTTTCTGCAAATATTGAAGGAAGGTCTCTTGGAACTATAAATAATGACATAAATAAAAAACTAAAATCACTATCTCTTCCTGAAGGCTATAAAATTCAATTTGGTGGAGATCAAAAGAGCATGGGAGATAGTTTTACTTCCCTTGCAGAAGCATTAGGAGTTTCACTAATACTTATTTACATGATACTTGTTGTACTTTATGAATCATTCCTAACACCATTTATAAGGATGATATCACTGCCTTGTGCATTAGTTGGAGCTTTTGGAATACTTGCTATTACGGGTAAAACTTTAAATATGCTGTCTTTAATAGGACTTATAATGCTTGATGGATTAGCTTCTAAAAATGGTACTTTGCTAATTGATTATACCAATACTCTTATAAAACGTGGAAAGAGTTTAAGGGAGGCATTAATTGAGTCCGGCGAAAGAAGATTAAGGCCTATAATAATGACTTCTTTAACTATGATTGTAGGTATGCTGCCATCGGCCTTATCTATAGGTGAAGGTAGTGAATTGAAGTCAAGTATGGCTGTTTTAGTTATCGGAGGAATGATTGCATCAACTATTTTTACCCCTATAGTGTTGCCTATAGTTTACTTGATGCTGGATAATTTGAAAAATCGCATATTCAAAAAAAGAAAAAAACAGCCAGAAATGCAGGAGGTGTAATTTATGAAATTTAATATTTTAAAATTCAAAAGAAATATTGTGAAGATAGTAGTTTTTCTATTAATAGTTTTAATGATAGCTGCTATAGCCCATAACATAAGCAAAAATAAAAAAGTAGAATCTCAAAACAAGATTCAAAATGTAAATGTTGTTGAAGCAAATGTTGCATCCTTATCCACAACTGTAGATTATTCAGGAAAGTTAAATTCAGATAAAGATGTTTCTATATCTCCTAAAACATCAGGAAAAGTTCAAGCTTTAAATGTAAAAGTAGGCAGTACTGTAAAAGCTGGAGATATATTATTTACACTGGATTCAACTTCACTGCAGGCACAGCTACAACAGCAGCAGGCAAGCATACAATCCGCAAAAGCAAATTTAGATAAAACTAAAAGTTCTGGAGTTGAACAGCAGATTGTACAACAGCAGCAGGCATTAAATACGGCACAGATAAATTATAATGATGCTAAAACTAATTATGATAGAGTACAAAGCTTATGTTCTGCTGGAGCTTCACCAAAACAGGATTTGGATAATGCTGATACCAAATTACAAACTGCAGAAGCTTCACTTTCTGCGGCACAGCAAAATTTAGATTTAATTAAAAATAAAGTGGGTCCTGAATCAGTTGAAGTAGCCCAGGCTCAGGTAGATCAGGCACAAGCAGGACTTAAATCAATTCAAAGTCAAATTGACGATACTGTAATTAAATCACCTATTTCTGGTGTTGTATCTGCTGTAAATATACATCAAGGAGAAATTACTCCAAGCGGACAGGCATCTGTAACCATAGTAGATTCTAGTTCAATTATGGCTGAAACAGATGTGCCGGATACTATGCTTTCAAAAATTAAAGTTGGACAGTCTATATCTGTAACAATTCATTCACTTTCTGATAAAAAAGTGACAGGAACTATAGATACTATAACACCTAGTGCAGACAGCAAAACTCAGGAATATGTGATTAAAGTAAGAATACCTAATTCAGATGGAAGCTTAAAATCAGGCATGTATTCAAAAGTGTCCTTTCCTGACCAGGTTAAGGACAATGTAATTACAGTACCTAATGAAACTGTAAAAATTGAGAATGGAGTTTCATATTTGTTTACAGTAAGAAGCAATAAAGTAAAGAAAATAGCTGTAACTACAGGACTCTCGAATGACAAAGTTACTGAAATAACATCTTCAAATATAGAATCTGGAGATAGGATAATAACTGAAGGTCAGACATTCTTAAATGATGGAGATAAAGTTAAAGTCCTAGATTAATATAAAAAGGGCTGTTGCAATAGCAATTTTCCACTATCAATTGTCAACTGTTTAAAAACATGTATATGTGCTAAAAGGGCTGACACACTAATTAATTAGTGCAACAGCCCCTTTTTTATATTAATCTATTAATGTATATAAATTTTATATTTCTATATTTTCAAACATAGATATTCCCTTTGAATTTATAACTTTGTAAAGTATAAAATTTGATACTATTATGATACAAAGTCCCAGGATAGCTACCTTATCTAAGTAGTCGTAAAAATTAATCATTGAAAATATTAATATTCCTGTGAGTATAAAGCTAATTATTATATTTATAAAGCTGTTGAAATTTTGTTTTACAGCTTTTACTTCATTGTCCCAGTGCAATTTTGGAGAAGCTAAATCAATTAAAATTCCAGTCATGGAGGTCAGTAGTATTCCTGCAAAGCTAACTAAAAGCGAAATAATCAAGAGATATATAGGTATTTTTGCAAATAACTTCAGTACTATTAAAATTAGAAATATACTTGCAATTGCAACGAGAACTCCAGAAATCACTTTTGCCATAATTTGAGTACTGTAAGAAACAGGTAAGTATTTTTTGGCAAATATATTTTCTCCTTCCCTTGATATAGCTGTGGAAGTTATGGAATTAGAAGCTCCTAAAATTAATCCTGCAGCTAGTGATATTATAATACAAATCATTGTAGTAGATGAGGTTACCTTAATATTCACTAGAGCATTTAATTTGTGAAAAGACTCTGGCTGAACTAAAAATGGTATAAAAAGTACAATAGGTAATATGATATTTACTAAAATGCAATTCATAAAATACACAGGTGTCCTGAAAAGAGATCTTATTTCCTGGAGTAGTAGAGCTTTAAATTTAGAATTTCTAGAGGAAACTTTATTTAACTTTGAATAATCAAGTTTTCTTCTCTTTGCAGAAATTTCACTGCCGCCTTGTGCACCTTTAAAATACAAATGTTGGCCAAGTAGTGAAAATAGTGAAATGACAAGGATATTTAAAACTATAAATAAAATTAAGTTTTCAAATCCTCTAAAGCTTGAACTATATACTAGAGAACTTGCAGACAATGTACTTCCTGGGAAAAACCTGTTTGAAAGGGATACTAGAGAATTGTTGCCTTCATTTATCATCCTGAATATGTTTTCATAATTTTGGGATGATACAGTCATTTTTTGAAGTACTACGTTTAAACCTATTGCAAATATCATTGCAAAAACTCCACCTAAAATTTTTAAGATATCACGGTGTTTACCTATATTTGTAAAACTCATTATTATCATATTTAAAATTGAAGCTGCAGCTATAGGTATAATAGGTACTATTAAAAATAGTATTACACTGTATATAAAATAAAGTAGATTACCGCTGCTTTTGTATCCATAGACCAATAAAATAGGCAGTAGTATAAAAGCTTCCGTAAGATATTCATATATAAGTATTACAGTGAATTTGGAAAGAAGGATTTGACAAGGCTTTAAAGGCAGTGGTATTAAAAGGTCTATATCTTTTGAAAAATACAGTACATTTATAGAGTAAAATATGGCAAAGAAGAATATAAATATACTTGTAAAAGATATGCCAAGGGATAAAATTAAGCCCTGTTGACCTATTTTGTAGAGATAGTCATAAGCTGAGGACACAAAAATGGAAAACAGTTTTATAGTAGGCAATAGAGCTAACAAAATGAGTATCCAAAGGGCTGCTTTTTTTATTTTACTATTTTTTTTCATACTTACAGAATTACTTCCGTTTTTTAATAATACCTTAGTTAAAACCATATATTTATTCATTGTTAGTCATCTCCAAGAAAATATTTTCCAGGCTTTCATTTTCATTGAACTTATTTTTTAACTCTTGAAAAGTTCCGGAAAATGACAGGGAGCCCTTGTTTATAATTGCAAGCCTATCACATAATTTCTCTGCTACCTCTAAAACGTGGGTTGAAAAAAACACGGTATTTCCTGCATTTGCATGTTCTCTCATCATTTCCTTTAATGTATAGGAGGATTTAGGATCAAGGCCTGTCATGGGCTCATCCAGTATCCACACACTTGGATTGTGGATTAAAGCACCTATAATTATTATTTTTTGTCTCATTCCGTGGGAATAACTTTGAATCTGATCTCCTAAGGCATTGAATATTTCAAACCTTTCGGATAAATTTTTAATTTTAGCGGTTCTCTCTTCAGATTTCACTCCATATATATCTGACATGAAATTTAAATATTCTATACCTTTAAGTCTTAAAAACATATCTGGATTGTCAGGAACAAAACCAAATTGATATTTGGCTTCTATAGGATTTTTATTTATGTCTATGTCGTTTATTTTTACAGTTCCACTGTCTGCTTTTATTATGCCCGTCATCATTTTTATAGTGGTAGTTTTGCCGGCACCATTTGGACCTATAAATCCAAATATTTCTCCATCGGGTATACGTAAAGTTAAGTTATTTACTGCTTTTGAAGATGAATTGTAGCTTTTGTTTACTCCTGATAATTCAATCATACTTTCCCTCCAATTTAATGTAAAATGTTTAAATATGAGTTTATATTAGTATTATATTTAATAATTTACTTAAAAGCAAATGGAGGAAAACTTATATTTCCTCCAAATCAGATAATAGTTGGTAATACCTTTAATGAGCAAAATAAAAATATTGTTAAAAAAAAAGGATAAATCTATCTTATTTTATGATAAAATAATTACACGAGGGGGAATATAATGTTAGTAAATTGGCATAATTTTAAACTAAAAATATTATTTGAAAGTATTATTGTAGGTGTATTAACTGGTTTTGTAATATCTCTTTTGAGATTTTTGGTGGATAAATCAGGATATTTTTTAGACAGCACTTATAAAACAATTATTTCAAAACATTGGTTAATTCCAATTTGGATCACATTTTTAATTATAATAGGTTATATAATTGGTTTGATTATAAAAAAGAATGCCGTAATTAGGGGAAGTGGTATTCCGCAAGTTGAAGGTGTATTACTTGAGAAACTTGATATGACATGGTGGAAAGTAATATTGGGAAAATTTGTAGGAAGTTTTCTTGCTATTGGGACAGGCCTTTCACTTGGAATAGAAGGACCTTCTGTTCAATTAGGTGCAGCAGTTGGGCAGGGCTTTTCAAAAATTTTAAAAAGAATTAAAATGGAAGAAAAATATCTTATTATAAGTGGTACTAGTGCTGGAATTGCTGCTGCATTCAATGCTCCACTTGCTGGAACGATGTTTGCACTAGAGGAAATTTACAAAAAATTGTCGCCAGAAATTTTGATTTCAGCATTTTCAGCTGCAGTGTCTTCGGATTTTATTTCATGTCAGTTTTTTGGCTTTAAACCTGTTTTTGATTTTAGAAATACGCCCATGCTGCCATTAAACTGTTATTTATTTATTGTTATACTTGGAATTATCATAGGTGTTTTAGGAGTTGTCTTTAACAAGGTGTTAGTAAAGACACAAAATATATTTTCTATGCAAAAATGGCTTCCTATAGAGTTTAGACCAATGTTTTGTTTAGTAATATCGATCTTTATAGGATTTTTTCTGCCGCAGATTTTAGGAGAAGGAAATATGCTTATAATGTCTCTTGCAAAAGGCAATATTGCAATAAAAATACTTGTAATTTTGCTTGTGTGCAAATTTATATTTTCAATGATATGTTGTGGTTCAGGAACTCCAGGGGGTATATTTTTACCATTATTTACTATAGGAGCTTTAATAGGCGCTATATATGGGGGCGTTGTTACTTGCTTATTTCATCTTAATAGTGCTTACATTGGAAGCTTTATAATTCTTGCTATGTCAGGATATTTTTCTTCAATTATAAGGGCTCCTATGAGTGGCAGCATACTTGTTATAGAAATGACAGGTTCTTTTAGCAATCTTTTACCTGTTGCTATTATTTCAGTAGTTTCTTATTTGACTGCTTATGTATTAAAGTCTAAACCAATATACGAAGCTTTACTGGAGAAACTTTTAATTAATTAGGTGGTGCTTATTGTTTGGTATGGTATTTGCTTATACTTATAAATATAATGCGTATACTAATAGGTATATATGAATTTTAACATTACTATACTATAAAAAAAGGAGAGATAACTATGAAGGCTGCATTATGGCATGATAGAAAAGATGTAAGAGTAGAGGAAGTTGAAGAACCTAAGGTAAAAGAAAATGCTGTAAAGATTAAGGTAAAATGGTGTGGCATATGTGGGTCTGACTTGCATGAATATTTGGGAGGACCTATATTTATTCCGGTGGGAACACCTCATCCATTGAGCAAAAGTACAGCACCGGTAGTCTTAGGACATGAATTTTCAGGAGAAATAGTAGAAGTAGGTAGTAAAGTTACAAAATTTAAGACAGGAGATAGAGTTGTTGTAGAACCTATAGTTGCCTGTGGGGAATGTCCTGCTTGTCGTGAGGGAAAGTATAATTTATGTGAGGCATTGGGATTCCATGGACTTTGTGGCAGTGGCGGTGGATTTGCAGAGTATACAGTATTTCCAGAAAATTTTATCCACAAAATACCAGATACTATGGACTATGAACAAGCTGCACTTGTTGAACCCATGGCAGTTGCACTTCATTCTCTAAGGGTTGGAAATTTTACTACAGGAAATACAGCCTTAGTTTTAGGTGCAGGACCTATAGGACTTGCAACTATTCAGTGCTTAAAAGCGGCAGGAGCAAGAATTGTAATTGTATTTCAAAGAAAATCTGTAAGACAGGAATATGCAAAGAAATTTGGAGCAGATGTAGTTTTAGATCCAAGTGAAGTAGATGTGATTGAAGAAATTAAAAAGCTTACAGGCGGTATAGGTGTGGATACAGCTTTTGAAACAACAGGAGCAAATGTAGGGCTTAATACGGCAATTCAGGCTTTAAAATATGAAGGTACTGCGGTAATAACAAGTATATGGGAGAAAAATGCTGAAATTAATCCAAATGACCTTGTATTTACAGAAAAGAAGATAGTTGGAACGATTGCTTATAGACATGAATTCCCTTCTACAATAGCACTTATGAATGATGGAAGAATAAATACAGATGGATATATCACAAAAAGAATATCACTTGAGGACATCGTAAAAGAAGGATTTGAGACACTTACAGGACCTGAAAAGAAAAAGCAAGTAAAAATACTTGTAACTCCTGATAAATCACTATTGTAGAAAAATACTTAGGCATTTGAAAGAAAATAGGCTAGTATACTGATTGGTTATCTCTTTGCAAATGCCGTATATAATTGATTGAAAAATGAATTCAGCAAATTGTGTGGCTGAATTCATTTATTTTGTTGTAAATTAATATTTATATAGAAATAATGGTATACTTAGATGTAATTGAAAAATTCCAGCTATATTGAGGGGGCTAAAAAATGAGCTTTAAGAAAGATGTATATAAGACAATGAAAGAACTGGTATCTGTGCCCAGTATATCGGGTACAAAAGAGGAGTGTGCGGCATCAGAAAAAATATACAAGAAAATTTTAGAAATACCTTATTTTAAGGACAATCCTGAAAATCTAGGTATGGAGCAAATTGAAAATGACCCTTTAGGAAGAAGCTTTGTATGGGCAGTAGTAAATGGCAAGGAAAATTCACCAAATTCATTTATAATTTCAGGTCATCTGGATGTAGTTGGAGTAGAAGAATTCGGACATTTAAAATTTATGGCTTTTGATGTAGATAAATGTACTAAAAGAATCTCAGAATTGAATTTAGATGAAGATGCGATGGAAGATTTTAAATCAGGAGATTGGATATTTGGAAGGGGAACTGCAGATATGAAATTTGGAGTAGCCCTTAATATGGAACTTTTAAGAGAATTCAGCAAAGAGAGAAATTTTAAGGGGAACGTATTACTTTTAGTAGTTCCTGGTGAAGAGAGTAACTCCGAAGGCATGATTGCTGCAGCTCCATTTCTTCTTAAATTAAAGGAAGACAGAAAGTACAATTACTGTGGTATGATAATATCGGAGCCAAGTATACCTGAAAGAGGAGAAAAAGAAAGCAAGAGATTATATATAGGTAGTGTAGGTAAAATTATGCCCTTATTTTTTTGTGTGGGAAAGGAAACTCATGTAGGGCAATCTTTAAGTGGATTGAATCCAAATTTGCTAGTTTCGGAGATAAACAAATTGATGGAATGTAATCCGGATTTCTCAGATAGCATATATGACACTATAACCCCGCCACCTATGTGTTTAAAACAGATGGATTTAAAGGAGCTGTACTCAGTACAGAGTCCATTGTATTCTACTGCCTACTATAATATACTGACTCTTAAGGCATCTTATGATGAGATACTTTCTAATTTAAAAAAACTGGCTCAGGAAGCCTTTGAAAATGTTTTGAAAGACATTTCAAAAAAGAGAGAAAAATTTGCAAAGAAATCTTCACAAAAATTGAAATTTGATACTATAGAGGCCTGTGTTGTTACTTATAAAGAGATTTTATCTGAAGTTAAAAGCAAGCATAAGGATTTTGAAAAGTACATAGATAAAAAGGTAAAGCTATGGAAAAGTAAAAAAATAGATAATCAAACTATAGCGATAAATATAGTAAAGGCAACTTATGAACTATACGAGCATAAGAGACCTATGATTATAATTTCCTTTATTCCTCCTTATTACCCTCATAAATATTTAAAAGCTGAAAATAGTGAAAATGGCAAATTTATAAATGCTGTAGACAGTACAATTAAGTATGCAGCAGAAAAATTTCAAGAAAGCATTGTAAAAACTAATTATTTTATGGGTATATCCGATGCAAGTTATACAGGAATTAACCCGGATATACCATTAGATGAATTGATTTCAAATATAGTTGGATATGATATAATATATAAACTTCCAGTAAAAGAACTGTCTAAGTTAAATATTCCTGTAGTGATTTTTGGTGGGCAGGGAAAAGATCTGCACAAATATACCGAAAGGTTAAATGTGCCTTATTCCTTTGAAGTGATACCTGAACTTTACAGGTATATGATTTATTATATGTTAAGTTGATAAATATGTATTTATCATAAGGTAGGGGAGAGAAAACCTCCCCAAGTATTTACCTATTAGGTAAAATAGCAGAACTATATTACTTGTATATTAATTAAGTATATATACAGTAACAGATCTTCTGCCCCAGTTCTCTGCTTCTGCCTGTGAATTTACAAATAAATCTATTATATTTCCCTTTATGGCTCCACCTATGTCACAAGCTACGGCATATCCATATCCTTCTACATAAACTTTTGTTCCCAGTGGAATAACTCGGGGATCAACAGCTATAGTACTGTATCCATTTGGATTTCTTACAGTTGAAGAACCTGATGCTGTGACACCATCTCCACAATATGCAGTTGCCTCCATAGTAAGTACTTGTGAGTATGAAAGCGAACCTGATCCACCACGAGATAAGGTAGGTGAGGTAGGTGAACTAGAAGTCTTTTTTGTAACTTCAGGTATTTGAGGAGCTTCCTGAGCAGTTTGAACAGCTATTAACTGCTGCTCCTTTGCACTTGCTTGATTTAAAAGTTCTTTTTGTTGTTGTATGTCAGTATTTAAATTTGATAAAGTAGCTTCATTACTTACTTTTAAAGATTCCAGCTTAACATTTTCATCACTTAAAGCTTTTTGTTGACTTTGTATAGCTTGTTCATTTAATTTTAGTTTTGTAATAACTTGATTATCGAATTTCATTACTGTTGCGATTGAGTCAACTCTGGATATAAGATCACTTAAGTTGTTTGAAGATAAAAGCACCTGGAGATAGCCATTTGTACCAGTTGTGTACATAGCTTTTACTCTTTTTTTAAATAAATCATTTTGAACTTTTGAATCATTTTGTGCTTTTGACAATTTGATCTGTGTATTTTTAATGTTATTAGCAATAGTATTCATATCTTTTTTATTGCTTTCAATTTTTCCGATTACTCCATTAATTTGATTATTTAAAGTATCAACTTTTACCTGGAGTTCCTTTTTGTTATTTTGAGTTTGTATTAATTCTTGAGACGTACTAGATGAAGAAGCAAAAACATTACTGAAAGTAGTACCTACTAACGCAAACGTTATAATAACAGATAAGGCTTTTTTATTCAATGTACTTTCCCCCTTAAAACATTATTAAGTTTATAAAAAACTTACTAATGTTTTTCATTATATCATTAATGTATACAAAAACTCAAGTTTATATGAAATTTGTATGCAAATGGAGGATACTTGAGAGCCCACTATAAGTGGACTTCGGCAATATAAAATTTTTTTTTCCTATTGGCATTGTTGAAAACTTATAGTAAACTCATTTTTAAAGATAAAAGCTATGATAGGATTAATTAAATGTGTTAATATTTTAAAAAGAATGGGGTAAGGTGAAAATCTATAAAGGTACAGGAAAAACAAGAAAAAAACATATGCTGCTGCTGCAATTTACACTATTTCATTTATTTTATCTATGGTTTCTATATTCATAATTGATCTTTTGTCAAGTGTTGATGTAAGCATAAAGGTTATAAGACACACAAGCCATTCCATGAATATTACATGAGGAAATATCCTAAAGGAAGGTATCAGTTGCCATAATAACAAGGTAATTACTCCTGCTAGAGTAGTGTAGAAAGCGGAACTTTTCTTACACAATTTAGGAGCAAATATAGTAAATAAAAATATAATTGTAAAAGCAGTACAAAGACTTAAGCCTATAGATATAGTTTTTAATATACCTGACATATTAAAACCCCCCTATTTATTTAATTCACAATTCACAATGCACGATTCATGGTTCACAGTGAATAATGCATATTTATACAATTGCAAAGTTCCAGTAGTAAGTTCTAGCTGTAAGTTATCAGTGTTCGGTGCACAGTTATGATGTACACAATTACAGTGTACACTGTAAAAGTATTTAGTGGTAAAGCGTTAAAAGCAAAAATTCCTCTACTAATTTGTAGATAAAATTGTACAAAAAATAGTCCCGATACCACTCTAATTTAAGCAAAATAAATTTAAAAAATAAAAAAGCACCTACGATTAAGGGACGAAATAATCGTGGTACCACCCTACTTGAACAAAACAAATTTATTGCTCATCTTTTACTCTTAACGAGAGTTAACCGGATCAGCTTACTTTAAAAATTTCAGCTTACAGCTCAGAAATGAATTTCATAAAGCACATCAGACAGTTTACACCAACCACTGTCTCTCTTTGTAACATACTTAAGTACTTTTTTCCATCATAGCTTATAAAATATATTATAGTTTACATTTTATATAAATACAAAATGCAAGATGACTATTTTTCGATAAATAAATTAAATTTTGTATTAATATTTACCTGTAGTTATTAATTACGACCTATTTTAAAATTAAAGTCTATATTCAACATATTTTTCAACATGGATTTAACAAAAGGGCGGAGTTCTCCCATCTTCTATAAGTGGGAGATGGATAGTCCTTATTATTTTGGGTTCGATACTTAAAATACTGCAATTCGTAATTTGAAATTAAATAAAAAATTTTTCAACGAAGCAATGCGGTTTTAGGGGATTTCAAAGGCTAATATTTATACAAAAACTTTGAATATTTAATGCATAAATTGTATATTACGAATTGCAGTTAAAATAATAAAATCTTGACAAGTTGCTATCAATGAGATATTATACAATCAGTG
>DAISLB010000038.1:0-21174 GCA_036820645.1 Clostridium sp. | reverse complement strand
CTGTTGTCAGTGACTTCGATGGTTCGAATCCATCTTCCTCCACCATAAATATAAAGGCACTTTTAGGTGTTTTTTATTTTATAAAAATTTTATAATCAAAATAAATCAAAAAATTATATTATAGCTCTTATCAAGAGAGGCGGAGGGAACAAGGCCCTATGAAACCCGGCAACCAGTGAAAATCACCAAGGTGCCAATTCCTGCAGAATTCTGCAAGATAAGAGAGTAGTTAAGTTATTTAACCTCTTCTTATCGAAGAGGTTTTTTTAATTGATATGCCACTTTGGGTATTTCAGTTTATATTGTGAGCATAGGATTTAAATTAGAATTTAATGCAATAGAATCACTTGATTTACTGTAAGAAAAATATGTTTTTACATGGGAGGTATAGAAAATGAGAAAACTATTTACATCTGAATCGGTTACAGAAGGCCATCCAGATAAAATGTGTGATCAGATTTCAGATGCTATCTTAGATGCCATACTGGAACAAGATCCTTATGGCAGAGTAGCGTGTGAAACTGCAACTACTACAGGTATGATTTTGGTTATGGGTGAGATATCAACCAATTGTTATATTGACATTTCAAAAATAGTTAGAAATACTGTAAGAGAAATAGGATATACTAGGGCTAAATATGGATTTGACTGCGATACTTGTTCAGTAATAAGTTCAATTGATGAACAATCATCGGATATAGCTATGGGGGTTGATAAAGCTTTAGAAGCTAAGGAAGGTGAAATGGAGGCCATAGAAGCTATAGGTGCTGGCGATCAGGGCATGATGTTCGGATTTGCTACAAATGAAACTCCAGAATATATGCCTATGCCAATAAGTCTTGCTCACAAACTTGCAAAGAGATTAGCACAGGTTAGAAAAGATAAAGTCTTAGATTATCTAAGACCAGATGGGAAAACTCAAGTTACTATAGAATATGAAGACAATAAACCAGTTAGAGTAGATACCATAGTAGTATCTACTCAGCATGACGAAATGGTAACTAAAAAACAAATTGAAACAGACATAATAAATAATGTAATAAGACCTGTTGTACCACAACAATTTTTAGATTATAAAACTAAGTATTTTATAAATCCAACAGGAAGATTTGTTGTTGGAGGTCCCCAGGGAGATTCTGGACTTACAGGAAGAAAAATAATAGTAGATACTTATGGTGGCTACGGAAGACATGGTGGTGGTGCTTTTTCAGGTAAAGATCCAACTAAGGTCGATAGATCTGCCGCATATGCTGCAAGATGGGTAGCAAAGAATTTAGTAGCTGCAGGTATTGCAGATAAGTTGGAAATACAACTTGCTTATGCCATTGGTGTAGCAAAGCCTGTGTCTATAACTGTAGATACTTTTGGCACAGGAAATCTGTCGGAAGATAAAATAGTAGATATAGTAAATAAGGTATTTGATTTAAGACCATCTTCTATAATAAAAGACTTAAATCTTAGGAGACCTATATACAGACAAGTTGCAGCTTATGGACATTTTGGAAGAACTGATATTGATGTACCCTGGGAAAAATTAGATAAGGTTGATGAAATAAAAAAATATATATAAGAAATAAAAAGGGACTGTTGTACTAATTAATTAGTATATCAGCCCTTTTAAAACGTATATATGTTTTTAAACAGTTGACAATTGATAGTGGAAAGTTATGGATGATTTTCTTACACTAACACTTCAGAAAATCTAAAATATTGCTATTGCAACAGCCCCATTTTTTAGTATATTGGATTAAGATAAAGTTTAATGTGGTATAATTATTTATAAATATAGAATTTGGTTTGTAGATGAAGGTAGGAGAGATTCTATGCAAGAATTACAGGGAATTGTAGAGAATATAATATTTCAAAATAAAGATAATGGTTATGTAGTTGCTAAAATAAGGGAAAATAAAGATATAGTAACTATAGTAGGATGTATACCTAATATAGTTGAAGGACAGAATTTGAAGGCTGTAGGGGAATGGGTTCTTCATCCCCAGTTTGGCAACCAATTTAAGGTTCAAGCTTCTGAAGAAATAATACCTAGCACTACTATTGGCATAGAGAGATATCTGTCTTCTGGAATAATATCTGGAATAGGTCCTGTAACGGCAAAGAAGATAGTAGAGAAGTTTGGTGAAGATACTCTTAAAATACTGGATAATAATATAGGAAGACTAAAAGAAATAGAAGGTATAGGAGCAAAAAAAATAGCTTTAATAGAGAAATCCTATTCTAAACAAAATGAAGTGAGAAATATAATGATATTTTTGCAAACTTACGGAATAACTCCTAGCCAATGTGTTAAAATACATAAAAAATTTGGAGCAGATTCTATAAGAGTTGTGAAAGAAAATCCATATATACTTACAGAAGAAATAAGTGGCATAGGTTTTAAAATTGCAGATAAAATAGCAAGAAGCCTTGGAATAGAAAATAATTCTCCCTTTAGAATACAAAGTGGAATAAAATATTTGGTAAATAAGTTTTGCAGCTTGGGAAATACTTATATGCCTATAGATAATCTTATAAAAGAAGGTGTTGACATACTTCATATAACTCAAAAAGAACTGGAAGAAAACATATATGAAAGTTCTATAAATGGAAAGATAAAATTGGAGAAGTGGGAAGATAAAGTATGTGTATTTTCTATGACCTATTATTATTGTGAATTAAGTGTAACTAGAAAAATATTGATGTTGGCTTTTACTAAATATAAGGACATGAATCTTAATATAGATAAAGAGATAAAAAATTTTGAGAAGGAAAATAATATGAACTTTGCTGCTTCTCAAAAAGAAGCTATTAGAGGCGCAGTTCAAAATGGAGTGGAGATAATAACGGGTGGCCCTGGAACAGGTAAAACTACTATAATTAATTGCATAATTAAGTTATTTGAAAAAGCAAAGCTTAAAGTTTTAATGGGTGCCCCAACGGGAAGGGCAGCAAAGAGAATGTCAGAATCCACAAAACGAGAAGCAAAGACTATACATAGACTTCTTGAAATGGGAGTGGGAAGTGATGAAGAAGCTTTATTTTTTTCAAAAGGGGATCAATCACCACTGCAGTGTGATGCAGTTATTATAGATGAAGCTTCTATGATAGATATAGTGCTTATGAATAACTTATTGAAAGCTGTCTCTATGGGAACTAGATTAATAATAGTAGGTGATGCAGAGCAGCTCCCATCTGTAGGTCCCGGAAATGTTCTCAGAGACTTTATAGATAGTAGATGTATTAAAGTAGTTAGATTAAAAGAAATATTTAGGCAATCAAAAGAGAGTATGATTATAGTTAATGCCCATAAAATAAATTCTGGAGAGATGCCTGTTCTAAACAAAAAGAATAAGGATTTTTATTTTATAAAATGTCAGGATCCCTCGGATATATTAGACACACTGGTAGGATTAATAGATAAAAGGTTACCAAGTTTTAATAGTAGTTGGAATAAAATAGAGGATATTCAAATACTATCTCCTATGAGAAAAGGGATTTTGGGAGTATCAAATTTAAACAAAAAGCTTCAGCAAGTTTTAAATCCTAAAAGTCCCAATAAGAGAGAAAAAAAGTTTAGAGACATGACTTTTAGGGTAGGAGATAAGGTGATGCAGATTAAAAATAATTATACTTTAAAATGGAAGGCAATTTCAGAAGAAAACAGAGAAAGTGGTATGGGTGTTTTTAATGGCGACTTTGGGTATATAGAAGACATAGATGAAGAAAAAAATAGAGTGGTAGTTGTATTTGATGAAGAAAAAAGGGTTGTATATGATAGTATGTATTTAGATGAGTTGGATTTATCTTATGCAATAACAATACATAAAAGTCAAGGTAGTGAATTTCCAGTAATTATTTTACCTATGTTTATGGGACCGCCTCTGCTTATGAACAGAAATCTATTGTATACAGCTATAACTAGAGCAAAACAGATGGTAATACTTGTGGGGAGTCTAAAAGCCTTAAATTTTATGATAAATAATAATAAAAGCTTTGAAAGGTATTCGTTATTAAAATATAGAATAATGGATATAATGGAGAGTGAAATAAATGCTACTGTGGAATGAAGCATGTCTTATTAATCACAAAAAAAGAATCAGTGAAAATATAGTAAAATGGAGTAGAACTAAAGATACCTTTTTAAATTTTATCTCAGTTCCTTACAATTCTACTGAAGTTTTTCTAGGAGTTATTGAAGAATACGCAAGACAAAATGAAAATATTATTTATATTACTAATGAAGAAATAGGTAATATAGATATAATGACGAATATAAAGAAGTATACAAACTTTACAGATTATTGCTATGTAAAAGAATGTAAAAGCAATTTGAATTGTAAATTGAAGATATGTAATTTTGAAAATGCGGCAAAGTTGGAAGAGAAGTTTGAATTAGTCATATATGATGATATAAGTAGTTTTTCATTATACAATAAGTATGAAATATGTAAATTAATTAGCAAATTAACTCATAAGGATAGTAAAGTTATAATATATTCCATAGAGAGTATAGTTGAAAATAGTAAAAAGTTATTTTTGCCTGCTAAAGATGGAGGATTAATAATCGAACCGAGAACCATACTTACTAGACTGAATATGAATAAAGAAATGCCTTTTTTGGTATACGACTATTTAAAATGGTCAATAAGTATAGATAAAAATATAATAATTTATGTACCTAGCGAACGTAAAATAGACAGTGTAGCTTCATATGTACATAAGTATTGTAAAAGTTTTGCAAAGGATGTAGTATGTTTTGCTGGTGGTGAATCGAACAAGAAATTGATCCATAAGTTTTTGCAGACCAAAAACTCAATATTAATAACTAATTGTTTTGAAGAAACTACATTAAATTCAAAAAATTCACAATTAATAGTATATTTTGCGGATGATATTAACTTTACTTACAAAGAATTTGTCTATTTGTGTGGAAGTGTGGGAAGAGGTGAAAAAGATTTAAAAGGGGAAGTTATACTGGTTTCCAATATAGAGACAGAAGAAATTGAGAAAGCAAAGAGTATAACTAGCAATTTTAATAGGGAAGCATGGAACATGGGATTATTAAAAATTTAAAATTTTTATTGGATTGTGTACTAGGGCTTATATATTGTGGAGATGAAAAATGTATACTGTGTAAAAAAGATATATATGATGATAGAACCATATGTGAAACTTGTGAGGGCAATATAAAAGTTTGTAAAGACAACTTTGAGATTGGATATGATGATAAAAAATTTCAATGCTATAGTAGTGCTTATTATTCTGGAACGATGATGGAACTTATAATAAAATTAAAATACAAGAGTTCTTTTAAGGCTGGAGATATTATAGCAAATTGTATGAAAGATACTATAGCTAATAATCACATTGATTTCGATGTTTTTACATATGTACCTATGACTAAGAAAGCACTGAAAAAGAGAGGATATAACCAGGCTGAGTATTTGGCGAACAGTTTGGGTAGATATGCTAATAGACCTGTTATATGTTGCTTAGACAAAGTAAAGGAAACAAAGGATCAAATAGGATTGGATAAAACAGAAAGATGGAACAATATGTCGGAAAGCTTTAAGGTACGTAACAAAGAGAGTATAAAAAATAAAAAAATTTTGTTAATAGATGATGTTTTAACTACTGGTGCTACAGCTTTTGGATGCTGTATAGAACTTTTGAAAAATGGAGCAAAAAAAATTAACGTATTGACTGGAGCAAAAAGTAGAGTATAATTTTATTAGTCAAGTTAGGTTTGTGGTTGAAAGTCGATGCCAGTCGCAGGCAAAACGATCCACGTAAGTTAGATAAAATATTTAATGAGCATGGTGCGGCTTAGAAATAAGTCCTGCCGTAAAATACGAGAGGATTAGTAGTGAGAGGTTAATTCCCGGTAGCGAAAGTTCCAGCAGGCGAGTGTGGGGTCAAAGACCAGGTCAACTAACTTGCAATTGCACTAATTGTGCAATACAGCAGCCTTTTTAAGGCTGCTGTATTATTTTCTTTAAATATTCTGTTATTCTGTTTTTTGAAATGGGTAAATTCCTGTTCTACTAACCATACTTTTCTGATTTAAGTTATTTATATACTACCTATTTGATTCTAAAGATAGGTGATTAGTTTACAGTACAGATATTAAAAGATTGAAATTTATAGGAATTAGATGAGGCAAAATTGCTCTTTGATAATTGAATAATACGGTCATAAATAATAAGTCCTAAAATAAATGAATATGATTAGCAGGAAATAGTCGTTCCTTGTCGAATAATAGCGCTATGAATAAAAGTTTATTTTAAAGGAGAATTATTATGATGAGAGAAAAAAATTTGGAAGCGTATTTACAAGTTATGCCTGTGCTTAAGGATATATTGCGTGAGGATATAGCAGTAGCTGTTGCAGATACTACAACATTTTTATACTACAGACCAGGAGATACTTTAGATATAAAAATAAATGTAGGTAGTAAAATACCAACTGATGATATGTTATACAAGACGATTAAGGACGGTAAGGCATATAGTTCAATAGTTCCTAAAGAGATATTTGGAATTTCATTTAAAGGAATTTCATATCCAATAAAGGATTCTTATGGGAATGTTGTAGGTGGTATCGGGGTAGGCAGAAGTTTAGATGAACAATCTAAAGTTGAAGAATCAGCAGATAATTTATTTTGTTCCCTTGAAGAAACCAGTGCAAGTATTGAAGAAATTAGTGCGGGGTCACAGAAGTTGCTCAATATGGTAGCTAATTTGGCAGAAGTTACAAAACAAGCAGAAAAAGAAATAGCCGAAAGTAATGAAATTATTAACATGATACAAAATATTGCTTCACAATCGAATTTATTGGGGCTCAATGCAGCTATAGAAGCAGCTAGGGCAGGCGAACTAGGCAAGGGGTTTACAGTTGTTGCAAATGAAATGAGAAAGTTAGCTAAATTAAGTAGTGAATCATCAAAAAAGATTTCAAAGGCATTATTAGAAATGAATAAAAATATAAAAGATGTTTTTGAAATAGTAAATCAAATTCAATCTGTTTCAGAAAGTCAATCAGCGGCTACGGAAGAGATAACTGCCACATTAGAGGAGATTACTGCAAGTGCCCAAACAATGGCTGATATTGTAAAGGTAAAATAAGTTTACTGTTTGATGAGATTCTCATTATGTTTATTTAACTAACTAAAAAGGAACCACTCTCTTAGCACCGTATTATTCAATGAATTTTATGGTGTTTTTTATGTTTATAATACAAAGAATTAAAGAGAAATTTTAAGAAAGTAGCCAAGCTACAGGCTAAAAAAGCTGATATTGAAAAGAGAATTAAAGAAATATAAAAAACCAGGGGTTAAATTCCCTGGCAAAAAAATTAATCGAAGAGAGTTAATATTGCCCACATGCTCACAGAGTATTATGTACAGAATTCAATTATTTATACATAAAATTTAAGGAGTGATGCTGTGAAAGTATTAATAGAATTTGTAGCTTTATATATTACATCCATGAGCTTATTTGTAGGAATAATAGCTATGGGTGTGCATATATTTAAAACTAGGAATAGAAAATAATTGGAGAAAGTGGACTATAATTTAGGTAACTGGGGGATGTAAAAATCCTCCTATTTAATATAATTTAAGTAATTTTAAAAAATTACTTTCTATTATTTTTTGAAATTAATATGAAAGTAGTATAAATGTTCCGTCAATAGCTATTGTAATTTATACTAAACAGTATTAAAATATAACTAATAAAAATAAAAATATATATTAATCCTTTACATATGTTTAGGATAACAATAGGAAGGGGCTGGAAATATGAAAGTAACTGTAAAAGGAAAAAATATCGTGGTAACTGATGCATTGAAAAATGCGGTGGAGAAGAAGCTGTGTAAGCTAGAAAAATATTTCAACCCTGATGTAGTAGCTCATGTTACATTAAGTGTACAAAAAACCAGACAGATAATAGAAGTCACTATTCCTTTTGGAGGAGTTATACTAAGAGGAGAAGAAGGAAATTCAGATATGTATGCTTCAATTGATTTAGTTGTAGATAAATTAGAGAGACAGATAAGAAAGCAGAAAACAAAGCTTTTGAGGAGAAATAATTCGGAATCTTTAAGATTTCAATGTATACCAGATGAATCAGAAAAAGACAAACAAGAACAAAAAATAGTTAGAACCAAGAAATTTGCAATAAAACCAATGTCATCTGAAGAGGCAGTTCTTCAAATGGAACTTTTAGGTCACAGTTTCTTTGTATATCAGGATGCGGAAAAAGAAGAAGTTAATGTAGTGTATAAAAGGCGGGATGGAAATTATGGTTTAATAGAGCCTGAATTTTAAAGTTAGATGCAATAGAGGGGGAGCATTAAAGCTTCCTCTTTTTATGGTTTGAAAATAGGTAGCATATTATTAAACTAAAGTAAACTATTATCTAATAAGTTGAACACCTAATAATTAGATGATATAATTTATAAGGTGTATGCTTTTGTAAACAAATTTAACATGGTGAGGATGAAAATAATGAAACTTTTTCAGAAAATATTCAGTTCATATAGTGAACGGGAAGTAAAAAGAGTTATCCCTATAGTAGATAAAATAGATAGTTTGGATTCAAAAATGCAGGGATTGACTAATGAAGAACTTAGAGTAAAGACAGATGAATTTAAAGATAGACTTTCTAAGGGTGAATCTTTAGATGAAATATTACCTGAAGCTTTTGCTGTTGTTAGAGAGGTAGGATATAGAGCTATAGGTTTAAAGCAATATAGAGAACAGCTAATAGGTGGAGTAGTGCTTCATCAAGGAAGAATATCGGAGATGAAAACTGGTGAAGGTAAAACACTTGTTGCTACCGCACCCGCATATTTAAATGCACTTACAGGGAAAGGCGTTCATATAGTTACAGTAAATGACTACTTAGCAAAAAGAGATAGGGATACCATGGCACCTATATATGAGGCACTAGGACTTAAAGTAGGTGTAATACTACATGATTTGGATCAGTCTCAGAGACAGAAAGCATATAATTGTGATATAACTTATGGAACTAACAGTGAGTTTGGATTTGATTATTTAAGAGATAACATGGTTATTTACAAAGAAGAAAGAGTACAAAGAGGACTTAATTTTGTTATAGTAGATGAAGTTGACTCAATTTTAATTGATGAAGCGAGAACACCTCTTATTATTTCAGGCGAAGGAGAAAAGTCCACTGAATTTTATAATATTGCAGATAGTTTTGCAAAAACTTTACAAAAAGAAGATTATAATGTAGATGAAAAGGCAAATTCAGTAATACTTACAGATACAGGTGTAAAAAAGGCTGAAGACTTTTTTCATTTAGACAATTATGCTGATCCTGAAAATATGGAGATACAGCACTATGTAGTTCAATCCTTAAAGGCTAACTACATAATGAAAAGAGACAAAGACTACATGGTAAAAAATGGAGAAGTGCTTATTGTAGATGAATTTACAGGAAGAATGATGGAAGGTAGAAGATATAGTGATGGTTTACATCAGGCTATAGAAGCTAAGGAAAATGTGAAAGTAGAGAGAGAATCAAAGACACTTGCAACTATTACATACCAGAATTATTTTAGGATGTTTAATAAATTATCAGGTATGACAGGTACTGCATTGACAGAGGAAAATGAATTTAGAGAAATATATGGACTTGATGTAATAGTGATACCTACTCATGAGCCTATAGCAAGAACAGATTATCCTGATGTAGTTTATAAAAGTGCAAAAGGAAAATTTAAAGCTATAGCAGATGAGATATATGAAACCTATAAAAAAGGTCAGCCTGTACTTGTAGGTACAGTAAGTATAGAAAAATCTGAATTACTTTCGGATATGTTAAAGAAAAGAGGAGTGCCTCATCAAGTTTTAAATGCTAAATTTCATGAAAAGGAAGCAGAAATAATTTCTCATGCAGGAGAAAAGGGAACAATAACTATAGCAACTAATATGGCAGGCCGTGGTACTGATATAAAGCTTGGAAAAGGAGTAGTTGCTCTTGGTGGACTTAAAATAATAGGAACTGAAAGACATGAGTCAAGAAGAATTGATAACCAGCTTAGAGGGCGTTCAGGACGTCAAGGGGATCCTGGTGTATCAAGGTTTTATGTATCATTAGAAGATGATCTGATGAGAATATTTGGTTCAGATAGACTTCAAGGTATAGTTGATAAATTAGGACTTAAAGAAGATGAAGCTATAGAAAGTAAGATGGTTACAAATGCAATAGAAAATGCACAGAAAAAAGTAGAAGGAAACAACTTTGATATAAGAAAAACTTTGCTTCAATATGATGATGTAATAAATAAGCAAAGAGAAATTATATATAAACAGAGGTCTCAGGTACTGGAAGGAGAAGACCTGAAAAGTGATATGTTAGAAATGATAAAGAGTTTGGTGTCTTCTATTGTAGACTCCCATATATCTGGTATAGAAGAGGACTTCGAAGATGAAGTAGAAAAGTTAATAAGCTATATGGAAGAAGTATACCTACCAAAAGATTCTGTAAAGAAAGATGATATTATAAAGCTTTCCAATGAAGAAATTAAGGCAAAATTTACAGATGTAGGACAAAAAATTTATGAACAAAAGGAAGAAGAATTTACTCCAGAGCAGATGAGAGAAATTGAAAGGGTTATCCTGCTTAGAGTTGTTGATACAAGGTGGATGGATCATATAGATGATATGGAGCATTTGAAGAGGGCTATTGGACTTAGAGCTTATAGGCAGCAGGAGCCAGCTCAGGCATATCAATTTGAAGGCAGTGAGATGTTTGAAGAAATGATATACAATATCAAATTAGATACTGTTAAGTATCTTCTTCATGTACAAATTGAAAAAGCACCTGAGAGAGAAAGAGTAGCAAAAAATGTAGTTACTAATCAAAGTGAAGAAACTGCAATGAAGAAAAAACCTGTAAAGAAAGAGAAAACTGTTGGAAGAAATGATCCTTGTCCTTGTGGCAGTGGTAAAAAGTATAAAAATTGTTGTGGAAGATTTGTCAATAATTAAGATAATATTGAGGTGATTGTATGATAATTGATTTGCAAGAATCCTTATTAAAAATAAGTGAATTAAAAAAATCATTGAATAAGATAAAGGAGTCTCTTTGACATAGATAATTGTAACAATAGAGTAGAAGAACTACAGATGAAAATGCAGGAACCTAATTTCTGGGATGATTTGAAAAAGGCTCAGGAAGTAACTTCCGAGGAAAAATTTTTAAATGAAAAGTTGGATATGTATAATAAATTAGAGAGTAAAATAAGTGATGTAGAAATCCTAGCCAATATTGCTGAAGAGGAAGATATATCTGACTGCAAGGATGTAGTGTCTGAAATAGAAGATATTGAAAATATAATTGATAAACTTAAAATAGAGATACTTTTATCAGGAGAATATGATAAAAATAATGCTATATTGAATCTACATGTAGGAGTAGGTGGAACAGATGCTCAGGATTGGACGGAAATGCTCTTAAGGATGTATACTAGATGGGCAGAAAAATCTGGATATAAGGTTGAGACTTTAGATATTCTTCCTGCAGATGATGCTGGAATAAAAAGTGTATCTTTAAGGATATCAGGGGAATTTGCTTATGGATATTTGAAAGCCGAAAAAGGTATCCACAGGCTAGTTAGAATATCACCTTTCAATGCTAATGGAAAAAGACAAACTTCTTTTGCATCTGTAGAGGTTTTGCCGGAACTTACTAAAAGTCAGGATATAGACATAAGGCCAGAGGATTTGAAAGTAGATACATATAGATCTTCTGGTGCAGGTGGACAGCACGTAAATAAAACGGAATCTGCAGTGAGGATAACTCATATACCTACAGGTATAGTGGTACAATGTCAGAATGAGAGAAGTCAACATTATAACAGGGAAACTGCAATGCTTATGTTAAAATCAAAACTTGTGGAACTTAAAGAAAGGGAACATAAGGGAAAAATAGAAGATCTTACAGGAGAACTTAAAGACATGGGGTGGGGCAGTCAAATAAGATCCTATGTATTTCATCCATATACTCTTGTAAAGGATCATAGGACTGGAGTAGAGAATGGGAATGTATCTTCAGTAATGGATGGAGAAATAGACAATTTTATATTAGCTTATTTAAGGCAGCAGGCAAAGTAGATAAAGTGCTATCAGGCGTATAATCCTGATAGCATTTATTTGCATTTATTTTTAAATCATAATTGAAAGAAGGATTTAACATGAGCTTTAAAAGTACAATGGAAGATGTTTTTTCATCCCTAAAACATAGAGATTTTAGATATTTTTTGTCAGGACAGCTTTTATCATTGATGGGAACTATGATTCAAAATACTGCACTCAGTTGGTATGTATATAAGATAACTAATTCTCCTTTCCTTCTTGGACTTATATCAGTATTTCAGTATGCACCGGTACTTTTGATTACTCTTGTTGCAGGTGTCATAGCAGAAAGATATCCTAAAAGAAAAATTATTTTAATGACTCAATTTTCGTACATGATACAGTCTTTTATATTAACTTTTGTGGTTTATGTGGGATATAGTAAGTATTGGATATTAGCTATATTGTCTGTTATTAATGGAATTATAACAAGTTTGGACATGCCTACAAGGCAGTCCTTCTTTATTGAACTGGTAGGGAAAAAAGACCTTCCAAATGCTATATCTTTAAACTCAACTGTTTTTAATATATGCCGTATAGTTGGACCTGCATTTGCAGGAATAATAATGAATAAAGTAGGGGTATTTCAGTGTTTTCTTATCAATGCAATTAGCTTTATACCTGTTATCTACGGTGTATTTCAAATAAATGCCAAAGGTAATCCAACACTAAAATCCAAAAAATTCAATCTAATTCAGGACTTAAAAGGAGGCATTATGTATACTATAAACAAGAAAATACTCCTATCTGTAATGTTTATGATGGCTATAGTATGTACTTTTGCGTTTAATAGCAATGTAATTATACCTGTATTTGCAAAGCAAGTCATGAATGGCGGAGCAAAAGAGTATAGTCTTCTTTTAAGTCTTTCAGGTACAGGATCATTTTTAGGAGCTATTTTTATGGCAGGAATAGGCACAGGACTCAGAAGTAAGTATTTTCTCATTATAAATTCATTTATATTAGCTATTTTACAAATAGTAACTTTATTTACAAGTAGTTATTTATTGGTAGGAATGCTATTTGTATGTATAGGATTTTTCGGACTTACTTTTTTAAATAAAGCAAATGCTACACTGCAGTTTAATACAGAAGATGAATATAGGGGAAGGGTAATGAGTATATACGCTCTTTTAAATATTGGAAGCACTCCTTTCGGTAGTGCTTTCGTGGGTGTAGTTATGGAAAAATTCGGTGGTAGGTTTGGATTCTTTAGCTGTGGATTAATCATGCTTCTATTTACAATTCTCGCTGTATTTTTTGTTGAATTAAAGAACAGAAAACTTAGATATAATTAATGATGCTGTACATATGTGTCGATACAAGTTTAAATTTATAGAAAATTTCTATAAGGTGATAGAATATAGTTTTTATATTATGTAAGTTTTGGTATAATTATAAGTAAGATAATAAAAATAACCACAATTATTTTATGAAGGAGTAATAATATGAATGGCAAAGAGTATGTTCAAAAAGTTTTAAGTACTGTACAAAGAAGAAATTCAGGTGAAAAAGAATTTCTTGATGCAGTAAAAGAAGTTTTAGTTTCTTTAGTACCTGTATTTGATAAAAGGCCTGATTTTATTAAAGCAGGATTACTTGAAAGGCTAACTGAACCCGAAAGAGCTATAAGTTTTAGAGTTCCATGGGTTGATGATAATGGAGAGGTTCAAGTAAACAGAGGCTTTAGAATTCAATTTAATTCGGCTATAGGACCGTATAAGGGTGGGTTAAGATTTCATCCATCTGTAAATCAAAGTATTGTAAAATTTTTAGGATTTGAGCAAATATTTAAGAATTCCTTAACAGGTTTACCTATAGGAGGAGCAAAAGGCGGTTCAGATTTTGATCCAAAAGGCAAATCTGATAACGAAGTTATGAGATTTTGCCAAGCTTTTATGTCTGAGCTGTACAAATACATAGGTTCTAATAGAGATGTACCCGCAGGAGATATAGGTGTTGGTGGAAGAGAAATTGGATATCTATATGGCTATTATAATAAACTTAAAAATGTAAGTGAACAGGGTACTTTGACAGGTAAGGGTCTTACTTATGGCGGAAGTCTTGCCAGAACAGAAGCAACTGGCTATGGATTAATTTATTTTACTGAAGAAATGCTAAAAGATCATAGTTTGAGTTTTAAAGATAAAAAAGTAGTAGTTTCAGGTTCGGGAAATGTGGCTATTTATGCTATTGAGAAAGCAACTGAACTAGGAGCTAAGGTTATTACTTGTTCTGATTCTAATGGATATATTTTAGATGAAAATGGAATTAATTTAGATGTAGTAAAAGAAATTAAAGAAGTTAGGAGGGGAAGAATAAAAGAATATTTGAAAAGTGTACCTACTGCTAAATATGTACCAAATTTTAGAGAAATTTGGAACGTTAAGTGTGATATAGCTCTTCCTTGTGCAACTCAAGGGGAAATAAATGAGGAATCTGCCAAGGCACTTGTAAAAAATGGTGTTATAGCTGTATCAGAAGGAGCTAATATGCCTTCAACTTTAGATGCAATAAATGTATTTTTGAGTAATAAGGTTCTTTTTGGCCCTTTTAAAGCAGCTAATGCAGGAGGAGTTGCATGTTCTGCCCTTGAAATGTCTCAAAATAGCATGAGATATTCATGGACATTTGAAGAAGTAAATAATAAGATTAAAAATATAATGGTTAATATTTACAATAATTCTAAAAATGCAGCAAAAGAATATGGAAATGAAGGAAATATAGTTGTAGGAGCCAATATTGCTGGATTTTTAAAAGTTGCTGAGGCTATGATGGCTCAAGGTATAATCTAAGTCTATAGGGAAATTTGGGACTGTTGCACTAATTAATTAGTGCAAATATAAACTAACAATTATAAGTATTCCACAAAGTGATATAGCAAATAAGCACTTATAGTATAAAATAAAAGGATTATTATTAAAAGCATAGCTGTCAATTTCTTTTGAGACTATATTGAAACATCTATCTATGGATTTTGTATTTATATATTGAGGTTTGTCCATAGGTGTGTGTATTTTTGATGTATCTGCATCTGATAAAGTTAGTGCGTCTATATTATAAGCTCTAAAATATTGATGATCGCTAGAATTTTCAAAAGTATACTTAAAATTTATCTTGCTATTAATACATAATTGTGCTATTTCTTTTACAAAAGATGAATTTTTTGAGTCCCATTTTCCCGCCATTATGGAAAGGGGAACGTTTTTATCACTTCCTAACATATCAAAATTTATAACTTTTCCTCCTCTTAAAGTGTCTTTATATCGCTGTGCGAAATTTTTTGATCCTAGGCATCCAAATTCTTCTGCATTAAAAGCTGCAATTACTATATTTCGCTCTGGTTTTCCAAGAGAATTTATATATTTTATAAGGCCAAGTAAGAAAGAAGTACCAGAAGCATTGTCTAAGGCACCACTATATACTGTGCCTGAAAGGTCAGAACCAAGGTGATCAAAATGGGCAGATAGCACAAGGGGTGGTAGAGCAGGATTTTTACCTTTTATGTATCCTATTACGTTATAAGCAGAAGTTAATTTATTGTGAAAAGGTATGAAACAGCTTATTTCATAACCTGAATTCAAATAATTTTTTATTTCTTTAGAAGTTTGTTTCTTTATCATAATATACATACTTCCCCGGGAATTTGAAATAAAGGAACTTCTAAAATCTAAGTTATCATTTTTGGGAGTATAAAACAAAAAATATTGGTTTGCTGTTTGTACTTGAAAGCTGTTTTCTGATAGTGAAATAACATCATCTTTTTTAAAAGATACACTGCTATTTTTAAAGTTTAGCATATCTTCCTTATAATCTTCAGCATACTTATACTGTTTTATTATAAAGCCGTTTTTATCCTTTACCATGAGACTTGGAGAAGCATCTGTTTTTTCAGGGTAAATTACATTAAAAGATTGTAGATAGTCCTTATCGTAATAACTTAAATTTTCTGTTTTAAAATAATGTTTTATAAAATTCGCTGTTTCATAATTTTCCAAAGTTCCAGTAAGCCTTCCTTTAAAATTATCTGAAGATAAATAGGAAATATTATTTTTAACTTTTGAAGAATTTAACGGATGTACAAAATAATAATATTGAAAACTCAACGAACAAATAATACAAAATATAGTTAATGGAAGCATAAATATAAATTTTTTCATTAATAACAACCTCTAAAATAATATGTTTCTAAATATATATTAATTTGCCAAAGTGTATATAACTGTTGTAATATATTTTTAGCTGATTTACTTTTTCAATAATAAATTAATCAGGAGGTAAAAATGAATAATGTAATAGATACATTAGCTCAAGAACTTAGTGTAAATAAAAAATATATAAATAGTGTAATTGAACTTTTGGATTCAGGTAATACAGTGCCTTTTATAGCCAGATATAGAAAAGAGCTTACTGGGAGCATGAGTGATGTAACTTTAAGAAAACTGGCAGAAAGGCTTACATATCTTAGAAATCTTAAAACTAGAAAAGAAGACGTAATAAGGATAATAGAAGAACAAGGAAAACTTACCGAAGAACTAAAGAATTCCATAGAAAACAGCAGCACTTTAACAGAAGTAGAAGACATATATAGACCTTATAAACCAAAGAAGAGAACCAGAGCAACTATTGCACAGGAAAAGGGACTGAAACCTCTTTCAGAAGTTATTTTAGATGGAAACTTTGAAGACGATATAGAAAAGTATGCAGAAAAATTTATAAACGAGGAAAAGGGCGTTGAGTCTGTAGAAGATGCACTAGCAGGTGCAATTGACATAATAAGTGAGGTTATTTCTGATGAAGCAAAGTATAGAAAATGGATAAGAAAATTTGTTTGGGAAAATGGAACAATTGAAACAAAGGGTGAAAGTAAAGAACCAACTCCCTATGAAATGTACTATGATTATAGAGAAGCAGTTAAGTCTATTCCACCTCATAGAATACTAGCTATAAATAGAGGGGAAAAGGAAAAAGTTTTATCTGTAAAGATAAGCTGTGATATGGAGAATATAGAAATTTATTTAAAAAATCAATCCCTTAAAGGAAATAACATAACAGATACTTATATAGAAAAAAGTGTAGAGGATTCACTAAAGAGACTAATTTATCCATCTATTGAAAGGGAAATAAGATCAGAACTCACAGATATGGGAGAAGAAGGTGCTATAAAAATATTTAAAGCCAATTTGAAGGCACTTTTAATGCAATCACCTATAAAAGGTAAAAATGTACTTGGGTATGATCCTGGTTTTAGAAATGGATGTAAAATTGCAGTACTGGATGATACGGGTAAATTGTTAGATACTGTAATAGTATATCCTACTGTACCTCAAAGAGATATAGAAGGATCTATAAAGAAGCTAAAGGAACTTGTATATAAATACGATGTAAATGTAGTGTCTCTTGGAAACGGAACTGCCAGCAGGGAGTCGGAAGAATTGATTGGAAGACTTATAAAAGAAGTAAAGGATGAAAAAGGAAAAGACTTGTACTATGTAATTGTATCTGAAGCAGGGGCTTCAATTTATTCTGCATCGGAACTTGCAGCAAAGGAATATCCAGATATAAATGTATCTTTAAGGGGAGCTATATCTATAGGTAGGAGACTTCAAGACCCTTTAGCAGAGCTTGTTAAAATAGATCCTAAATCCATAGGAGTAGGACAGTACCAGCACGATGTGGCACCAAAGAAGTTAGATGAATCTTTAAAGGGAGTTGTAGAAGATTGTGTAAATAGTGTAGGTGTGGATCTAAATATAGCAACACCTTCTCTTTTATCCTACATATCTGGAATAAATTCTGCTATAGCAGCAAATATTGTAGCCTATAGAGAAGAAAATGGTAAATTCAAAAATAGAAAAGAGCTTTTAAAAGTTAAAAGGTTAGGAGCAAAAGCCTTTGAACAGTGTGCAGGATTTTTAAGGGTAATGGAAAGCAGTGAACCCCTTGACAATACTTCTGTCCATCCTGAATCTTATGATGCAGCAAAAGGACTTTTGGAGACTATTGGATATAGTATGGAAGATTTAAAAAATGGAGAACTTTCAGGTATAGATAATAGAGTTGAGAAAATAGGTATAGATGTTCTTTCAAAAAAGCTTAATGTAGGTGAGCCAACATTGCAAGATATAATAAAAGAGATAAAAAAGCCGGGAAGGGATCCAAGGGAAGAACTTCCAAAACCTATACTTAAAACTGGAATAATTGATATTAACCAGTTAAAACCAGGAATGGTGCTTACAGGTACAGTTAGAAATGTAGCAGACTTTGGAGCTTTTGTAGATATTGGAGTTCATCAAGATGGACTTGTTCATATAAGTCAGTTGTCAGATAAGTTTGTAAAGCATCCACTTGATGTAGTTCAGGTAGGGGATATAGTTCAGGTAACTGTACTTGAAGTAGACGAAAAGAGAAAGAGAATATCACTTAGTATGAAATAAAGTATATCAATGAATCTTACTTAGTGGGAGTGTTACAGTAGGTAGCCATCAGATAAAAATTTTAATGAACGTGACATTTGATATTAATTAGTAAAAATTATTTTAGGAATATGTTGAAATGTGCTGATAAAAGTATTATAATAAATTTGAAAATTTAAAATATAATCTTCAGGGCGGGGTGTGATTCCCCACCGGCGGTATAGCCCGCGAGCCATAATTGGTATGATTCGGTGAAATTCCGAGGCCGACAGTATAGTCTGGATGGAAGAAGGTAAAATGTGGTGTTTATTAGCCCTGATGTTTTATCAGGGCTTTTTTACTTACCTTAGAAGGTTATACACAATATTTTGGGGGATGTTATATATGAGAAGCAATAAGTTAAACAAGTTAGTGAAGATATCGTTGTTAGGTGTAATTGGATTTTTACTTATGTTCATAGAATTTGCAATTCCTATGTTTCCATCGTTTCTACAGATTGATATAAGTGATTTGCCGGCTTTAATAGGTACTTTTGCACTTGGACCTGGAGCTGGAGTTGGCATAGAACTTCTAAAGAATGTACTTCATGGAATATTTGATGGAAAAACAGCATTTATAGGAGAATTTGCAAATTTTGCAGTGGGTTCAGTTTTAGTATTTACAGCAGGGTACTTATACAAAAGACATAAAACTAAAAAGACAGCAGCAATTGCCCTAGGGGTCGCAACTATTGCTATGTCAGTATCTGCTGCAGTTTTAAATTACTTTGTATTACTTCCGCTTTATGAAAAGTTACTTAATTTCCCTATAAGCGCAATGGTAGCAGCAGCAGGAAAAGTAAATGGAAGTATAACAGATATAAACACCTTAATATTATTTGCTATTGTACCTTTTAATTTATTAAAAGGAGTAGTACTTACCGTACTTACACTAGTTGTGTACAAGAGTGTATCACCAGTCTTGAAACAAGAGCAGAGTAAAAGTAGAGGTTTGGTAGAACATAATTAATAATTAGAAAAAATCTGGGATGAACCCAGATTTTTTTATTTTATCTTTATGAAAAAGCATTTTTGTACGATAATCTATACATAATTAAAAAAGAGAATAAATTTATAAAGGGTGATGAATTTGCCAGGTATATGGAATATAAATAGTAGTTATAATGTAAATAACAAGCGTATATCTACTAAGTTATCTTTTGAAGTAGGTGAAAGGTTTTCTGCTAGAATTTTAGATTTAAAAAAATCCACTGGAGAAATACTTTTAAAACTTTTAGATGGATGGCAGTTTTCTGCGGAGGTAGAAAATCCAGTAGAATTTTTGCCAAATAAACTTGTAAGATTGGAAGTACAAGGGTTTGAAAATGGAAAACTTAAATTAAAAATTGTGAATTCACAAGATGGAGAACAAACTGGAGTCAAAGATCCTATAGATAGCTTTATTAAAGAATCTACTGATCTTAATTTAAGCAGTGATGATTACAAGCTTATAAAAAGTATGCTTAAACATGAAATACCCCTTACTAAAAGCAATATTTCCAATATAAAAACTACCCTAGATTTTATAAACAAAATAAAAAATGATCCTAGTGAAGAAAATGAATTTATAGACAAGTATTTAGATAGTAGAGGTATATCACCTGAAGGTACAGAAGGTAAATTTACCACCAGTACATTAAAAAACTTTTTTAGTCAGCTAAAACAGATAAGTGGGGATGATTTGCTTACTTTTTTGGAAAACAATATGGAATTGAGTGAAGATAATATAAAAAGTTTTAACAATGTATTTAAGAAAGACGGCACAATATATAATGAAATAAAATTCCTAGGAGAAACTCTATCCGGACAGAATTCTACTAATGTACAAACTCAAAATCAAGTTGAAGGCGCGCAAGATAATCCAAAAGCTATTTCAGAAAAAGACCAAGCTCAAGTATATAAAAGTGGAAATAGTGATAATAGAGCAATAAATGTGCCTACAGAAAATATTGCTTCCACTCAGAATGAAAAAGACACTGCTAGTAAGGCGAGTACAGAAAGGGCTGTCTTAGAAAATAATGCAGTTTTAAATGATGAAGGATTGGATGCAAGTAAATTAAATGAAATTTTAAATAAAATCAAAAATTCAGTAGGTGAGGAAAAAATTCAATCCCAAAATAGTGAACAGCCATCCAATGCAAAGGAAGATATCTCTTTTAAAAGTGTAGAACAGCAGGTAGATATAGATAAAGATATTTCTCATAAAAATATAGAACAGAAGGCAAGTGCAGATAAAAGTATTTCTTCTAAAGATATAGAGAATTTGGAACAAAAAGATACTTCAAGTACGATTTTAAAGTTTTCTGAAAAAGAAGACAGTAAAGTTCAAAGCCCCCACCAAAATAATTTTGTAAAGCAAAATGGTATGGATGATATTGTAAGCCAGATAAAAGAGCAGATAAGTATAAAGACCAATGAGATGAAGGATATTATAAGAACAGTTTTAGATCAAAATGGAGATGGCAAAAATCAACTTAATGGAAATATTGCACAGGTACTGAATAGCAGCATGAATGATTTTAAGGTATTTAATACTGTTTCTAATTCATACTATTATATG
>DAISLB010000037.1:0-22082 GCA_036820645.1 Clostridium sp. | reverse complement strand
CATTGTCCTCTGTCCTCTGTCCTCTGTCAATTGTCCTGTGAAAAGTTGCTTCGCATTATTTTTATTTTTCGCAGCACAGCGGAGAAAAATCTACCGAAATTGTGCATTGTGAACTGTGAATTGTGAATTCATTGTTTGTGTGAAAGTTGAGTTTTTAACTATACTATTAATTTTTAATTGGAAACCCTATATTATTTTAATACTTGAAAATATATTTTTGTAACATCAGGTTTTAGACTATTTTTTTCTATATCCCGTATGTTGTATTTACCGGTGCCAAGCATTGTAATGGTGTATTTTTCTCCCCATTTATAACCCTCAGAAGGTGGATTTATTGCGATAGTGTTAGGACTTTCAAAAGTAAAAGAAACATTTACATAGTTTCCGCTGCTGTCAGTAACTCCAATATTGTCAGTCATAGTGTCATCTATATCATTTAAAACTGTATCATCTTTATTTGATCTAGTTTTGCTTGTGTCTATAGCTTTAGAAAATTTAATCTTCCATGTCTTAAAAGGATCTTTAGTTATGGTATTTGGAACAATTTTTGTATTAGCAATTTTAATCATATTGCAATTGTCATTTTTTACAGTTAAAGCACATCCATTATCAAAGTTAGAAGCACTTTCAAAATCATAATAAATAAAATTGGAACCATTTCTGTCGATATATCCCCATTTTACATATTTATTAATATAACTACTGTCTTTAAAATCTTTAATATTAGTATCATTTGTATTTTTTTCTACTACAGCATATCCGTCATGAAAATCTGAAGCATCTTCAAAAACAGGGTCTATTACAGTATCGCCTTTAGAGTTTATAAAACCGAATTTATTGTCCTTTTCTACTTTTGCCATACCTTCTTGAAAAGCATATACTTTATCAAACTGGGATTCATGGGTTATTTCACCTTTAGCATCTACAAATGAATATTTATCACCGGATGATACAATAGCCTTCCCTTCTTGGAAGGTATCTATCCAGTCAAATTGCGGTTTGACAATTATTTTACCAGTTGCGTCTATAATGCCATGTTTACCATTATAAATTATTTCAAACATTCCATTATTTGTAGGTATTATGCTGTCATAGCTTAAATTCAAAACAAAATGTGCAGTCTTATCTAAAGCACCATACTTACCTCCACTTGAAACTTTAATTAGGTTGTCATTTAAAGCTGACATATTAGTATATTTAGGTTCTAAAATTATTTTGCCATTAATATCTGAAAGACCCCAGAGGTTATCTTTTTTTACAGGAACCATTCCTAGGGCAGGAGATTTTATTTCATCAAAATCAAAGGATTTGAAATTACCGGATTTATCTATAAGTTCCCAAACGGTTCCTTTTTTTACAGCAGCATATTCGTCATTAAAATCATAGGCATTGTCATAATTACATTCTAAAAGCACACTGCCGTCACTTTTTAAAAATCCATATTTAGTTCCCTTCCTAACTCTCATAAATCCATCATAAAATCCGTAAACTACATCATATTGCGGTTCGGTAATAATTTTACCAGAACTGTTTATTAAACCCCACTTGGAATTTTTGCATACAGCCGCTACCCCATTCTCAAAAAAATCTGAGACATCATCAAACTGAGGTTGTACCACAACTTTTCCATCTGTATTTATAAAGCCAAATTTAGAACCTTTGGCAGCCTTTGCATATCCATTTTTAAAAGAGGATATGGCAGTAAATTCAGCTGCTGTTTTTACTGTCCCATCTTTTCCAATAAATCCATAGAAGTTACCACTTTTAAACTTTCCAAGTCCATCTTCAAAGTTATATACATAGTCACATGGTATATTTAAATTTGTAGTTGAATAATTTGCAGTATCTGCTGCCAGTACTTTAGGTAGGGTAAAGATAAATGCAGTGCTGAACGTAAATAGAGAAGTTAAAATCAAACTCAAATATTTTTTAAAGACTTTTTTCAAAGTCCTCCCCTCCTCAATTATATTTTTTAGATTATTATACCATTTATACTATGGAATTAGTACACACATCATTAAACTGAAATTCGTAATATACAATTTATACATTAAATATCCAAAGAATCAATGGGAAAATACGGGAAAATATTTGCTAGAAATTGAAAATTGACAACTGAAATTTGTAATGATATATTTAACTAAGAATATTAGCTAAATGAATCAAATCTATTTGGTATAAGCAATTTGGAGGTATAATATGGTTAAAAAAGCACAACACAGCAAGGCAAATGATAGTGAAGAATATGTTTCCACAGTTCTTTCACTCTTAGATGAAGAGGAAAATGTAGTTTCAGATGTGCAGAAAGAGATTTTTGAAGATGAAATAAAAGAATTGCCCCCAATAAAAGAGGGTGAACTTAATGTATCAGGTATATATGCTTATGATTTAGAAGACAAGCTTGAAGTTAAAATATATGTAAGAAATGGACTTTCGTATGACTTAAATTTACAAAGGATACCTTTTATAATTACAAATTCTAAAGGAGAAATTTTAGCAGCACAGGAATTTAATTTGGCCTGTCTTGGAGAGCTTCCACCCCATTCAGCAAGACCTGTAAAACTTTATTTTGATAAGAAGAATGTTAAAGTGGATAAAATACCTCAAGATGATTGGAAAGTTGCTTTAAATGGTACTTTTAATATTAGTTCAACTGTAAGACCTGTATATGAGGGACTTCCTGACGGAATAGACTTAAATGATAAATTGGTTTTTGATAAATTTTTGGAACAACTTCCTGAAATTAAACAGGGAGAATTTGACATATCTACTTTCAGCATAGGAATTCAAACAAATGGTAATATTTTAGTGACAGCTGTTATGAGAAATGCTACCAATAAGCCAATTACAATAAATAAAATGCCTATGACTGTATTGGATGACAAAAAGAGAGCTGTTAAATCTGAGAATTTTTTGTTAAAGGATTTTACAGTGAATCCTTGTAAGGCAAAAATATGTAATTTTGCATTTCCAACTAATGTATACCCAGAACAAGATCAAGCTTTAAACGGATGGTCTGTAGCATATAAATTGGTAAACATAAACGGTGGAAAAGATTTAAAAAGAAAATAGCGTGATAGTTAAAATTTAAAATAAATAGTTTTAGAATGTTAATTTTAGCAGGATTCCATAGTTCTTTTATTAAGTGATTAAGTTTTAAAGATATAAATATTAATTAAAGGATATAATAATTGGAGGAGTTCTACATGAAAAAAAATGGGAAGAAAATTCTATCAGCCTGCAGTATAGCATCCTTACTTATAACTACCACAGCCGTTTCAACGAATGTAAAAGCAGTAGGTTCATCTCAAAATAGATTAGGAGGCGCTGATAGATATGAGACATCAGCTAAAATATCTCAATCAGGATGGATCACATCAGATTATGCAATAGTAGCAAATGGAGAAGGTTATGCGGATGCACTTTGCGCCTCTCCACTTGCCAAAGCTAACAACGCACCTATACTTTTAACTACAAAGGACAGTTTAAATGAAAATACGTTAAATGAACTTAAGAGGATGAATGTTAAACACGTAATTGTAGTTGGGGGAACGGGAGTAGTATCAGATAGTGTCTTGAACAGTATAAAATCACAGGTTACTGACGTAGAAAGAATAGGTGGACAAGATAGGTATGAAACTTCAGTAAAAATAGCCCAAAAACTTGGAACAGTTACAAAAGTAATTGTTGCTAGCGGAGAAGGTTATGCAGATGCCCTTTCAACGGGACCTGCTGCGGCTATAAATGGAGTGCCTATTTTACTCATTAAAAGCAATATTTTACCAAACATTACATTAAATTACATTAAAGCAAATCCTCAAATAACTCAAACCTATGTAATAGGTGGTACAACTGCTGTAAATAATTCCGCTATAAATTCACTTCCATCTGTAAAGAGATTAGGTGGACAGGATAGATATGCTACAAATATAGCTGTTTTAAGAGAATTTGCTTCAAGCTTTAATTTCAGTAATATTTACACAGCACTTGGAAGCGGGCCAATAGGTAATGAATTTGCAGATGCCATTACAGGTGGAGCATTGGCAGCTAAAAATAGAAGCCCTCTTATAATAACGGGCAAGACATTGAGTTCTGTTACTACAGATTTTCTTAAGGAAAAAGGATATACAAACAGTATTCTTGTAGTATTAGGAGGAACAGCTAATATATCTGATACACTAGCTGAGAAAATTAAAGATTCAATTGGATCAAAATCCTCATCATCTGGTGGAAGTGGTGAATCAGGTTACAGTGATATTACTGATGATGTTTCCAAGTACTATGCATCAGAAATTACTGATGTTATATCTCAAGACACCAATTTAAGCAAATATTTTACTATAAGTACAACTGATGGAATAATATTAACACTTAATAAAACCTACAGCGATAAAGTAGTTTCTTATGAAACCATGTTTGATAACAAGGACAATGCTGATGTAGATACAATAAAAGCTAGATTGGAAGCAGCTTATAATCTACTTAGTGTACATGTAAATGCCATTAATATTGATGGAGATAAGAATAAGACATTTGAATACTATTTGAAACAAGAAAAGGCTAAAGACAATGGATCCAAATTTTCTCAATATATTAAAGAAGATGGAACTATAGATACACAAGCTGCAGCAGAAAAAATATACAGTGGACAAATTACTTATGGTGATTATGAGGAATTTGTTAGTAGTTTAAAATCTGTTATGAAGGATTCTATTGATTTAACACAGCCATCACCTACATTATATCTTAAAGATACACTTTTGAATATAACTAGAATTGATGAAAATAGTGACACATTATATGATAGCACCAATTCAAGATCAAGTAATATTGATTCAATTTTAAGTTCCACAAGTCCACTTGGATCATATAGGATATTTATTGGTAACAGTCAATATTTTATAATTACAATTCAAAAATAGAATTTTAATAATTTGTTAATTTTAAAAATAGAACTCAGGTTTTTAGCCTGGGTTCTATTAATAGGTACGTCTATTAATAAAAAATTCATAAAATTACCGTAAAATACAATAGAATAGCAGTTTCCAATCTGCTATACTTGCTTCGGGAGTGACTATTTCAGGAATTTTGACACTTCAAAGTAAATTTGGACTATAAAGGCTTAATTTATGTAAATTAATACAAAATATTTTGTAAATAAGTTATATAAAAGTATGCTATAATAATTATTGTGTTTTTAGCATAATTTATAAAATCAATTTTTAATTTTGGGAGAAATGATATGAGTAATTTAAAAACTAGTAAAAAGCCAATAGCTTTAATTATAATTGTCCTGTTAATTGCGGCAGTGGCAATTTTTGCAAAACTCCTTTTTTGGAATTCGTCTTATAGTTCACCTAAATATAAGTTTTCAACAGGACTTTTGGATAAAATATTAAAAGCCCAGGAGAGCGGCGCTAAGGTAGAACTTTCAAAAGAGGACGTAAACGGAGTTATATCTCTTTATTTCAAGCAGTATAGGACAAATGATCTTGTAGTAAAGTCTGTGGAAGCAGATTTTAAAGATGACAATATGGTATTTTATATACCAATTACCTATAAAGGTTTTAACCTTTTCTTGTGGTCTCAAGGGGATATTTCGCTGGGAAAAGGCAAAATCAAATACACTCCTGATTACTTTAAATTAGGTAAGATTACACTGCCAAAAGACTATGTATTAAAAAAATTAGGATCTAAATTAAAAGATGGAGCAGCTCTTGAAGGAGATTCTATAACTGTTAGTATAAGTGGACTTCCAATAAGTATTACTGGTGTAAATGTTAAGGATCAAAAGCTTTTAATTACACTTGAAAAGAAACAGATTAACATTGAAGATATACTTAAGGGAAAAATCAGCAGTTCGCTTCAAAGTTTTATAAAAAATTTCTCTAATATAAAGAATATAGACTCCTCTACGAAAACTAGTGGTGAGAGTACAGGTTTAAAAACGAGTGAAAGCAGTAATCAATCAGGCAGCAGCAGTACAGGCATTAGCAAAAGTTCCGTCTCACAAGAAAGACAGCAGGCCTTAAATAGGTTATCAAGTGGTCTTAATGCGGCTTCAGGTGCGGTAAGTACAGGAGCTCAAAAGGCAGTTATATCGCAGATGATATCTGTTGTAAACAACATGAAGGATTCTTCATATAATCCTTATTCAGAAGAAAGCAGTGTCAGGGCTGCTTATGCAAAATTGTCTTCTGAAGAAAAAGCCGGACTAAAAGCTGCTTTAGCTTCTAATGTAGATTCATCTGCTGCAAGTATATTAAGCAGTATGATTGGAAATTAATTTGTGCAAAATTTAAGGAGGACTGTTTTAATGGAAGAAGAAACAACACTAGATCTTAGAGATTTCTATTATATATTGAAAAAGAGATTTAAAATCATAGCAATAGTAACAGTAGCTTGTACTTTACTGACCGGTATTTTAAGCTTTTTTATAATAAAACCAACTTATGAGTCAGGCGCTACTATAATAGTTGGAAAACCTCAAAGCAGCCAGAAATCCAATACTCAATATAATGACGTTATGATGTATCAAAATTTGGTAAAGACCTATGCACAAATTGCACAATCAAATGCCGTTATGGAAAGTGCATCTAATAAGATGAAAGGTTCCATGAGTGCAGACCAACTTAAAAAGGTTATTACGATTACACCACAGCAAGGCACACAGATTTTAGAAATAAAAGGACAGAGCAAAAGTCCATCTCAGGCGGTAAATATGGTAAATGCAGTATCAAATTCTTTTATAACTGAATCTAAAAGGGTATTTCCAACAGGTGGAGATATACAGATTATGGATAAGCCTCAGTTCCCCGATAAACCGGTAAAGCCTAAAAAGGTGCTTAATATGGCAATTGCATTCTTTATCGCACTTATAGGATCTATTGGTTTTTCCTTTATGATTGAGTACATGGACAACACTATAAAGACAGAAGAAGATATAAACAAGATTTTGGGAATACCTGTAATAGGAATAATACCAAAAGGAAACGTTTAGGCAATTCACAATTCACAATGCACGATGCACAATTGAGAGTTGAGAATTGAGAATTAATTGTGAACTGTGAATTGTGAACTGTGCATTGAATAAGGGTGGTGTAAAGTGTGATAGATATACACAGTCATATACTTCCGGGTATAGATGATGGATCAAAATCAATGGAAGATACTATGAAGATGCTGAGGCTTACAGAAGAAGATGGAGTGGAAACTATAGTGGCAACTCCCCATTTTTATAGAGGATATTATGAAAGAAGTTATAAAGATGTGCTTGAATTAGTAAATAATGTAAGACATTCGGCTAGTGAGGAAAATATAGCTGTAAATATTGTTTCAGCCCAGGAAGTATTTTTAGATAGACATACCGTTGAAAACTTTAAGTCAGGGAAAATAGGATGTGTTGAAGGAACTAATTACATGCTGGTAGAGCTTCCAATGGTGAATGTACCCAAAAATGCCCTAGACATTATATACGAGCTTGAAATAAGAGGAGTACATCCAATCTTAGCCCACCCTGAAAGATATACATATATAATAGATACGCCTTCTAAAATAAATGAATTTATTAACGAAAAATGCTTACTTCAAATAAATACGGGAAGTATTTTGGGTATCTTTGGGAAAAAAGTAAAGAAAACTGCAGAATTTCTCATAAGCAGCGGGGTGTGCAGCTTTATAGCTTCAGATTCTCATTCCACGGGAGGAAGATGTCCAGGCATCAGTAAAGCTTTAGAACAAGCTTCACGATTTAACAAGGATATAACAGGACAAGTACTAGATAATTGTAAAAAAATGCTGAAAAATGAAATAATACAGCAGCCGCAGGAAAGAATAAAACAGAGAAGGGGTATTTTTAGTTTTTTGAGAAAATAAATAAAAGTATCATCTGAAAGATAAATGGAGGAAGAGAATGCAAAAACCAGATATTATCACTGTAAAAAATCCTAAAGATCCTATTGCCGAAGCTTATAGGACACTTAGAACCAATATTCAGTTTTCTTCTTTTGATAAGAAGATACAGACTATAATGCTTACAAGTTCCGGTCCTGGAGAAGGAAAATCAACTACCTGCTCAAATTTGGCAGTTGTTATGTCAGAGTCCGGATCAAAGACTATCATAATAGATTGTGATCAGAGAAAACCAAGACTTCACAAGATATTTTTGACTTCAAATGAAGTTGGATTGTCAGATGTTTTGGTTGGAAAAGTTCAATTTGAAGAGGCTGTAAAGGAAACGGGTATAGAAAATCTCAACCTGTTAACTTCCGGTACGAGGCCCCCAAATCCATCAGAGCTTTTGGCATCAAAAAAGATGGAGAATTTTTTGCAGGATCTAAAGGAAAAATATGAATACATAATAATAGATACACCCCCTGTAGTTGCAGTGACAGACGCCCAGCTTTTGGCCCGTTATGCAGATGGATGCCTACTTGTAATAGCATCTTCCCAGGTAGAAAAGGAAGCAGCAGTAAAGGCTAAAGAACTACTTGTAAAGGTAAATGCCAATATATTAGGTTCAGTTTTAAATAAGCTGGAGATAAAAGAAAAAGGTTATTATGGTTATTATTACCACTATTATTATGGCAGTGATGGAACAAAGATTAAAAAAAAGAATAAGAGTATATTAAAGAAATTTAAAGGTTATAGACAGAGAGCAAAATAACATATTTTTAAAAAGAGGTTAGGATTCTAAGTTAGATATCTTGACCCTTTTATTTTTTTTGAAAAAATTTATAAATGCAAATTGTGTTAAAAAAATAAAATAAGGTGGTAAAAAGTCTTTTTAATAATGTATCCATATTTAATTCCAGTAAAATTAAAAATAGATATTTTTATAATATTTTTATAATATTGCATAAACAAGTTATATTTAAATCTTGTATATATTCTACTAAGGTATTATAATTAAAAACAAGGATGTCGCATTAATGAAAACGTGGACAAGATTATCAAAATGTATGCTGATCAAAATGTATGATTTTTAACATGGATTTAATAATTTAAATAAAAACATAGAATTAAGAGACCTTAATTCAGATGAAAAATTTATGAGAAGTTTAACTCAAGAACAAGGATTTAACTAAATTTCCCATAAAAGCGTTTGTTATCAGGTCTACTTTTTGCGACTTTTGTATGAGGAGGAAGGAATCGCATGACAGAGCTGCAAAGCCGACCTATAGAAGTAACAGTAGAAAATGAAAAAGAGTATAAAAAAAGTGCTGCTTACTATTTTGTTAAAAGAAGCATAGATTTAATTTTATCTTTTTTAGGTATAATTGCCTTTTCTCCTATGATGATGGTAGTGGCTATTGTAATCAAATTAGATTCTAAAGGATCAGCTATATTTTCTCAAACGAGAGTTGGGAAAAATGGAAAACTATTTAAAATGTATAAATTTCGCTCTATGGTAAATGAGGCAGAGGATCTTTTGGACAACCTTCGAAGTAAAAATGAAATGACGGGACCTGTATTTAAGATAAAAAAAGACCCGAGGATTACAAGGGTGGGCAAATTCATAAGGAGAACCAGTATTGATGAACTTCCACAATTGTTTAATGTAATTAAAGGGGACATGTCACTGGTTGGTCCAAGGCCTAATCTTCCACAGGAGGTAGTAAAGTTTACAAGTAATCAGAAGAAAAAACTTCTTGTAAAACCTGGACTTACGTGCTATTGGCAGGTAATGGGGAGAAGTAATATTGATTTTGATGAATGGATGAGATTAGATTTAAAATACATAAGGGACAGAAATACGATGCTGGACATAAAGCTTATATTTAAAACTTTAGGTGTATTCTTTGGAGATGAAAATGCAGAATAAAGGGTTTGAAGTTTTTTAAGCCTTTTTAAGTTTTGTTGTAAAGTAATACAAATTTTAGAGAATTAAAATCGTCGCATTGCCGCGTTTTGATTATCTAAATACCATATTGTAAGTTTAAGGTATTTTAATGCTTAAAATAATTTAGATATGAAACTGTGACCATTAATTTAGATTAAATAATAAAAATTAAAAGGGGAACATTAGATGGAAATATTAGAAAATAGTTTAAGCAATTTAGATATAATTGAAAATTTAAATGAAAATATTGATGAAAATAATATTAATAAAAGAGTATGTATATTCGGACAAGGATTTGTAGGATTACCCCTTACTTTAAGTTTTGCTTTTAGGGGATGCAAGGCTATAGGTGTGGATGTAGACGATATGTTGGTAGCCAATACCAATAAAGGATTAACACATCATACAGAAAAGTTCTATGAAGCGTCTATAAAGGAAATATTAAATATGCAGCTGCAGAGTGGAAGATATAAGGCTACAGTAGATGGAGCAGCAGCAGTACGAGAATGTAATAACATAATTGTGACTGTAGGTATTCCTATAAAAAATGGTAAATACATAATGGATTATTTAGAAAGTGCATGTATAACTATAGGACAAAATTTAAAAAAGGGTGATTTGGTTATTATAAGAAGTACGGTGATTCCAGGCACCACAGAAGAATTTATAATGCCAATACTGGAAAGAGAATCGAAAATGAAGGCAGGAAAGGATTTTTATCTTGCCTATGCTTCAGAAAGAATTGCGGAAGGAAAAGCTTTTGAGGAATTTGCCAATATGCCCACACTTGTTGGTGCTGTAAATCAAAATAGTTTAAACAGGGCAGCAAAGCTTTTATCTGTAGTATGTAAGGCTGATGTTATAAAGGCATCCTGTATAAAGGCAGTGGAAACTTGTAAGGTATTTGAAAATGTTCAGAGAGATGTAAATATTGCCCTGTCACAGGAATTTGCAAGATTTACAGAAGCACTGGGAATAGATATTTTTGAAGTAGTAAAATTAGCAAACACCCATAAAAGAGTAAATCTTTTGACACCTGGTCCTGGAGTTGGTGGATACTGCATACCTAATGCATATCATTATATAGCTCCAAAGGCAGAAAAAATGGATGTTAATATGGAAATATTGAAACTTGCCAGAAAGAAAAATGAAATAATACCTAAATTTATAGTAAATAAGTTAAAAGAACTTTTAAGAAAACAAGGTAAACAAATTAGAAATTCCAAAGTAGCAGTTTTAGGATTAGCTATGAAGGACTATTCTAACGATGACAGAATAAGTCCACCTATCGATATATGCAAATTACTTATAGATACGGGTGCACAGGTTAAGGCCTTTGATCCAGTAGTTCCTACAGAGTATGATTTTAAAGTAAAGTCAGAGAAAGAGGCCCTGCAAGATGCTGATGCAGTATTGATTTTGACAAAACAGTATGATATTAATTTTGATGATTATGAATACATGGCTAAGCTTATGAATGAAAAGCCGGTATGTGTAGATACTAAGGCAGTAGTGAATGCTGTAGAAGCTAGAAAATATGGTTTTTTGTATTGGAGGATATAGATGATTAAATGAATATTTCAATTATATGTCCACTTTATAATGCAGAAAAGTATGCAGAAAATTTAGATAAAAGTTTAAAAATGCAAAAAAAAGTTAATTTAGAATCTATAAATTATATCTTAACGGAAAGTATTGATGATACTGAAGTAATATTAAAGAAATTAAAAGCTAAATATACACAAGTTAGTAAAAAAGAATTTTCACATAGCCTAACAAGGGAAAAAGCTGCAATGGAATCTAAAGGAGATATTATTGTATTCATAACACAAGATGTAATAATTAGGGATGAATTTTGGTTGCATAATTTAACTAAAAATATAATAGGTGGTGAATGTGAAGCAGCTTTTAGTAGGCAAATTTGTGAAAGTAAAGGGATTGAAAAATACATAAGAGCTAGAAATTATCCTAAAGAATCAAGAATTGTATCTAAAAAGGATATAAATAGGTTAGGGCTTATGACATTTTTCTTTTCAGATGCATCGTCAGCTATAAGAAAAGATATATTTGAAGAGTTGAATGGATATGATAATAAGAAGTTAATTATAAGTGAAGATATGTATCTAGCATATAAGATAATAATGAATGATTATAGAATAAAATATTGTGCGGATTCTATAGTGATTCATTCGCATAAATTCACATTGAAACAATTGTATAGAAGATATTATGATACAGGTGTGTTTTTTAAGGAGAATAGCTATTTGCAAAAATATAACGCAAACGGAAGTGGACTTGCATTAACTAAATATGTTTTTAAGCAGTCAATTAAAAGTAGAGATTATAAGACACTTTTAAATATAGTACCTAATTTTGCAGCTAGGTTTATTGGTATGCAGATGGGGAAGATATAAAAATGAACAAGGCAAAGGAAAATAGATTATGAGATTAAAAAACATTGTGGTAGTGAATGATTATTCATATATAAATGGTGGTGCTTCAAAAGTAGCGATAACGAGTGCTGTTGAATTAAGTAAAGTAGGATTTAATGTTTGTTTATTTTCAGCAGTTTTACCAATAAGTGAAGAACTAAATAATAGCAAAGTAAAGGTTATAAGCATTAATCAGTATGACATATTAAATAATCCAAATAGATTATCAGCGTTTTTTCAAGGTATATGGAACAAGAAAGCTGAAGAAGAAATTTCGAAATTGTTAAAAACTTTAGATAGAGAAAATACTATTATTCATGTACATACGTGGACAAAAGCTTTGTCATCTTCTGTAATAAGAGTAGCAATTGAAAATAAGTTTAAAATAGTGATGACCTTACATGATTATTTTACTGTATGTCCTAATGGTGGATTCTATAATTATAATACTCAAAAAATATGTAATTTAGAACCAATGTCAAAAAAATGTATATTATGCAATTGTGATTCGAGACAGTATTACCATAAGATATGGAGAGTATTAAGACAAAATAAGCAAAATAAAAAGGGATTGCTACCTTGTGGAGTTAAAAATTATATCTATATATCGGAAATGAGTAAAAATATATTGGCTCCATTTTTACCTAAAGATGCAAATTTTTATTATGTAAAAAATCCTGTTGATATGGAAAAGAAAGATCCAGTAGATACAGCAAAAAATCAAGCATTTGTTTACATAGGGAGGTTAAGCAAAGAAAAGGGATGTCTACTATTTGCTAAAGCAGCAAAGGAACTTAATCTTTATGCTGTATTTGTTGGAGATGGTGAACTTAAAGATGAAATAAAGAATATTTATCCTGAAGCTAAAATTACAGGATGGGTGGATAAAGCTCAAGTGCAAAATGAACTTGAGAATGCTAGGACACTAGTATTCCCATCATTATGGTATGAGGGTTTACCATTAACAGTTATAGAGACTTTGTCATTGGGCGTTCCTGTTATAGTATCTGATACTTGTACTGCGCGAGAAGTTGTTAAAAATAATCAAACAGGATTATGGTTTGAAAGAGGAAGTTTAGAGGATTTGAAGAATAAGATTAAAATAATGATGGATGATAAGTTAGTTCAAAGTTATGGTAATAATGCCTATAAAGAGTATTGGGAACAAAGCTTCAGCTTAAAAAATCACATTGATGAGCTTGAAAAAGTTTATGAAGATATATTGGAAAGAGGATAAAGCATGAAAAAAGTATTAATGGCTGAGTATTTAGAATACAATAGTGATTTCAAGGTTGGCAATCATCATTATGCAGAGATGTTTGCTCAAAATGGATATGAAGTATTATGGCTATCTCCAGTATATAATTATATGACAAAGATTATAGATAAAAAACTTTATAATCAGAGGAAAAAGTTAAATGAAAAAAAATTTAAACAAATCGATAAAAATATATTTGGATATTCACCTTATTCTGTAGTATTGTATGGTAAGTTGCCATTATTAGATACTAAATTTGCGAATAAAATGAGTATTAAATTAACAATACCTAATTTGAATAGATCACTTAGAAATAATAACTTCCATAATGTTGATATATTATGGCTTACTAATCCGAAATATTATTATTTAACAAAGATGATAAAATACAAGAAATTAATTTATAGGTGTGCAGATGATGTATCTGAATTTAACCAAATGTGCAAGACAATATCCTATTTTGAGGAACAGATAATAAAAGATGCAGATGAGGTTTTTGTTACAGCTCATAGCTTATTGGAAAAAAAGAAACATTTAAGGAATGACTTAATTTATTTACCTAATGGAGTTGAATTAAATAATTTTGTTAGAGATAGATATGTTATGCCTAAAGAATTTGAAAATAATATGAGCAAAAAATGTATCTATGTGGGAGCAATTGATCATTGGTTTAATATAGAACTTGTAAAGAAATGTGTAGAGAATTTAAAAGATATTGATTTCTATTTTATTGGACCAGTGAAAATAGATTTATCGCCCTTAAAGGAATACAAAAATGTTTACATATTAGGAAAAAAAGATTATAAAGATGTACCTAATTATTTGTATTATAGTGATGTTTCAATAATTCCATTTGAAGTAAATGCGCTTACTGATTCAATAACACCGATAAAGCTCTATGAATATATGAGTGTAGGACTTAGTGTGGTTTCTACTAATTTTAAGGAAATGAAATATATAAATAGTCCAGCTTATGTTGCAAAGAATTATGATGAATTTTGTAATAGCATAATAAAAGCGATTGACAATAAAGAGAGAGATAGAAGTAAAAATATTGAATTTGCAAAAGAAAATACATGGGAGAAAAGATTTGAGAAAATATATAGATATTTATAGCAAATTATTTTTTAAATAATGGGCGTAGTTCAAAAATTGATATAATGCTATATAAATAAAAATGATCAATGCCGTAAAATAGCATGATTAAAAATAATAACATATCCATATTTGAACTACGCCAAATAATGAATTCTAAATGATATTGTATGAGGATGTTTTATATGTATTACTTGGTAAAATATAATGAAAATTGTAGATGATGCAGGAGAGTAATTTATGATAAAAAGGACAAATGGAATTTTTATAGATTTTTGTACATATTTATTTATTTTTTTATTTCTATTTTCAAATTTGCTTACAAGGGTTATGAATTATTATGGAATGAATATTAATTTAAATACACTTATTTATATTATTTTGAGTATATTATTGATGAACTTATTTTTTAGAATAAGCAGAGCTTTAGTTAAAAAATATTATTGGTTATTAATATTGATTATATTTTTTACTATTAATATATTTAATATTACATACTGTAACTTAGCATCTAATTTTGCGTCTACAAAAGATATAATAGTACCTTTTTTTATTTCTTTTGTAGCATTATATTTTAGAAATCAAATTGATAAACTGATAAATTATATAAATAAATTGTTTATAGTATTTATTTCATATGGGGTGATTCAGGAAATTGTTTGGTATAAATTTAATTCACTTTCAAATTTGTTACCATGGGATGATAGTTATATACAAGAAATGCTTGAACAAGGTGTTGAAAATGTATTTCAAACAGGAGGATTGCTAAGATTCTTTGGTGTAATGAACGCTTTTGTTGAGTATCAAATAGTAGCTATTGTTTTAATATCATTTTTATATTTATATAGATATAAAATTAGAAACAAAGTGTTATACTATGTTAACTTTTTCTTATGTAGTTGTTTCCTTATATTTTCATTAGAAAGATCACCAATAATAATGTTTTTAATAATAATGTTTTTTTTAAATTACAAGAAAGTGTTTGATCGTTTATTTTTAATTAAGACAATCCCAATTGCTGTAATATTAATTATAGGATTTAATTTATTCTCAAGTTCTTTTAAAAATAATCCCAATACACAAGGGGCTTATATGAGGATATATAATATTATAACTTTTAATCTTTCAGAAGATGACGCTATAAATGCAAGGAAGGAAGTGCAATGGGCTAATAGTGAAAATATAATTAAGAAACCTCAAACATTTTTTGGATTAGGTGGGGGAACAATTTCATCTGAAGGTGAAAGTATTGATAGAGAACATTATATAGGTCCACATAATAATATATTTGGTTATTATATAGCCTATGGTTTTTGTGGACTTCTATTATTTCTAATACTTCATATTGATTTATTGAAGAAATCGAAGAAATTGAACAGGGATTGTAAAATGTATATGTACGGTTTAATGTTAGCTTATTTAGCAATGGCTTGGTTTAATATGCCTTATTTATCTAAACAAGGTAGTATATATTTTTTAGTGATTTTTACAATTTTGATAGATAAGAATAATTATGAAATTTTAGATGAGCATAGTAATTAAAATAAGCATAGTAATTATTAGAGGTAATTATGAAAAACGTAATTTTAAAACTTCAAAAATTAAAAAAATTATCGGATAAGCAAATTTTTAAAAAATTAAATATGAAAATTTATTATAGGTGGAGAAAAAAAAAGATTACAAATAGGCCCATTACATTAAAAAACTCGTTTTTTTACAACTTTAGTTCGAGCTGTAATTTTTTATATGATTTTAATAATAAAAAACATCATATTGAGGAATTGCGGAAGTTAAATTTAGTTGATTCCATAGTTATATCAGCTAATAATATTTGCAATCATAAATTTGATTTGTTAGGTTCAGGGAAAAAGAATTTAGGGAAATTTATTCCATGGCATGAAGATTTTAAATCATCATTTAAATGGAAAAATAAATTTTATAAAGATATAAAAATTGTAGATTTATCAAACAATGTAGATGTAAAAGTTCCTTGGGAGCTTTCGAGGTTTCAGCATATATTTATACTTGGAAAAGCCTATTGGATAACTGATGATAAAAAATATGCTCTGGAATTTAAAGAAGAAATAGTTGATTGGATAAAAAAAAATCCTATTGAAATGTCTGTAAATTGGACGTGTACTATGGATGTTGCTATAAGGGCAGTCAACTTAATCTGTGGGTGTTTTTTCTTCGAAAAATCTAGTAGCATAGAAAATGAATTTTGGATTAAATTTAATAAGTTATTATATCTTCATGGTAGATTTATATTTAAGAATCTTGAAAATGAAGGGCAGTATAATGGAAATCATTATTTATCAGATTTAACTGGATTAATATGGCTTGGAATATATTTTGGAGATTTCATTGTAGAAGACGATGAGAAGGAAAACAATCCTAAAGATTGGCTTGAATTTGGAATTATGGAATTTGAAAATGAAATGAAAAATGAAGTAAATGAAGATGGAACAAATTATGAAGCTTCTACATCTTATCATGGACTTGTAACTGAATTATTTTTAATTACTACAATTTTATGTAATAAAAATAATATACATTTTTCAAAGGAATATATGCAAAGGCTTGAGAAAATGTGTGAATTTATAATGGATATAACAAAACCTAATGGATTATCACCAATAATAGGTGATGCAGATGATGGAAGGTTATTGATAGTGTCCAATTATGGAAGCTGGGAAAAAAGAGATTTTAGACATATTTTAGCTGTTGCAGGAGAGTATTTTGATAGGGACGATTTTAGGTATGCAGGTAGAGATTATATAGAAGATTCATTATGGATTATAGGAGATTTTAAAAGTCCTCAAGTAATACCTAAGCTATCATCAAAATTTTATAATAATGGAGGTTATTATATATTACGAAATGATAGAATTTATTGTTTAATAAGATGTGGAGAATTATCTTGCAGAGGTGAAGGTGGACATAGTCATAATGATCAATTGAGCATTGAGTTAAATGTTGATGGCGAGGATTTTATTGTAGATCCAGGAACTTATGTTTATACTTCTGATTATAAGATGAGAAATTTGTTTAGAAGTACAAAGATGCACAATACTTTACAAATTGGTAATTGTGAACAAAATGATTTTGATAAATATGATTTATTTTATATGAAAGAACAGAGCTTTGCAAAGTGTATAAAGTTTAATGAAACTATGTTTTTAGGAGAACATTATGGGTATAAGAAAAAATGTAATGTAGTTCATCAAAGAATGATAAATTTACATGAAAATGAATTAAATGTAGAAGATAAACTTATAGGAAGTGAAATTAAAAATAAAGTTTGTGTAAATTTTATTCTTGATTATGGTGTAAAGATTATAGAGCAAAAAAATGGAATTGAATTAATTAAAAATAATAAAAAGGTTTTGGTTGAATTTAAAAATCCTTATAAGACAAATGATACTTATTTATCTTATGGTTATGGACAAAAATTAAAGACCAAGAAAATCAGCATTCAATTAGAAGAGTGTTGTAACAAGCTAAAATTTATTTGTTACTAAGGAGTGAACAATTTGAAACAGGTGTTAATAAAACAAGGGCAGGCAATAGTAGATAATATACCAGCGCCTGTAGTTTCAGATAATGGTGTTTTGGTTAAAGTATTGTATTCCTGTATTAGTGCAGGAACAGAAATGATGGGTGTTAATGAATCGGGAAAGTCTATTATAAAAAGAGCAATGGAACAACCTGAAAAAGTGAAAAAAGCTTTAAATATGTTTAAGAATCAAGGAATTAGTTCAGTATTAAATAAAGTTAAGGATATGGAATCAGGGAAGCCTACAGGTTACAGTACGTCAGGAATAGTAGTAGGCTTAGGCAAAAATATTAAGAATTTAAAAATAGGTGATAGGGTAGCTTGTGCAGGGGCAGGACTTGCCAATCATTCAGAATACATAGATGTACCAAGGAATCTTGTTATGAGAGTACCCGATAAGCTCAATATGGATTTAGCATCTACAGTTACTGTTGGTGGTATTGCTATGCAGGGAGTTAGAAGAGCAGATTTGAGACTTGGAGAAATTGCAGCTGTAATTGGAATGGGAATAATGGGACAGCTTTCAGTACAAATGTTAAAAGCTTCAGGATGCAAAGTTATTGGAATAGATGTTGATGATAGAAGACTAGGTATTGCAAAAAAAACAGGATGTGATTTTGTCATAAATTCTTCTCAGGTGGATGTAATTAAAGAAGTAGATAAAATCACAGAAGGCTATGGAGCTGACGCGGCAATAATAACAGCAGCAGCAAATTCAAATGAAATACTTTCTGAGGCTTTTAATATATGTAGAAGAAAGGGTAGAGTTGTACTTGTTGGTGTTGTTGGAGATGAATATAAAAGAGATGACATGTATAAAAAAGAATTGGATTTTATAATTTCAACTTCTTATGGCCCTGGAAGATATGATCCAAATTATGAAGAGAAATGCATTGATTATCCTTACGCATATGTGAGATGGACTGAAAATAGAAATATGGAGGAATATTTAAAACTTTTATCAGAAAGTAAAATAGATTTAAAACCGCTAATTGAAAGAGTATATTCTATAGATGAAGCACCAAAAGCTTATAATGAATTAAAAGATTCCAAAGATAAACCACTTATTATACTATTAAAATATAGTCAAGAGAATAAAGATAATATAGAAAGAAAAGTTTATGTAAATAGTACCAAAGCAGTAAAAAAGGATGGTAAAATAAATGTTGCAGTAGTAGGCGCAGGTGGATTTGCTAAAGGAATGCATCTCCCAAATTTGAAGAAGTTAGATAATATATATAACATTTATGCTATTATGAGTAGAACAGGAACTAATGCAAAGGCAATAGCAGAACAATATGGTGCTAATTATGCTACTACAGATTACAGTGAAATATTAGATGATTCCAATGTAGATATGGTTATGATCTGTACGAGACATAATCTCCATGCAGATATGGCAATTGAAGCAATTAAAAAAGGTAAGGCAGTATTTGTAGAGAAGCCTATGGCGCTTAATGAAGAAGAAATGAATAAAGTACTGGAAACCATAAATGAAACTAATGTACCGTATACTGTAGGCTTTAACAGGAGATTTTCGAAATATGCAGTTGAGGTAAAAAATCATATTACAAATAGAATAAATCCTATGATAATAAATTATCAGATGAATGCTGGGTATATTCCACTAGATCACTGGGTACATACGGAAGAAGGTGGAGGGCGTATTATAGGAGAAGGATGTCATATATTTGATTTATTTAATTATTTTACGAATTCAAAAGTTAAAAGTGTATCTGTAGATAGCATTGATTGTAAAAGCAAGAATATTTCCCAAAGAGATAATGTAGTAGCTACATTGAAATATGAAGACGGTTCATTATGCACGCTTATATATACATCTCTTGGGAATAGTAATTACTCGAAGGAATTTTGCCAAATTTATTGTGATGGTAATATTATAACTATAGATGATTATAAAAAACTTAATGGTTATGGTATTAAATTACAAAATATAGAAAGTAAAACTCCGGAGAAAGGACAATATGAAGAACTTATAGAATTTGCAAAGGCAATAAAAAGTGGGAAAAATTATAGTATACCACTTTGGCAACTTAAACAGGCAAGTGAGATAAGCTATTCGGTGGAGCGGGAGTTGAGAAAGTGAAAGGTTATAGTATTGCAATAATAGGTGGATATCCTCCACCTATTGGTGGTATATCAGTTCATGTAGAAAGATTAATAAGAAAGCTAGATAGCAAGTCTATGGATTATATACTATATAATACATCAAAAAATAAAATTAAAACAGATTATAATATATATAATGTTAGCAATTTGAAATTATGGTTAATAAAATATTTTTTCTGTTGTAGAGATAAAATTATTCACTGTCAAGAGAAAAATTGGTATTTAGTTTTTATTTTATGTTTAATAAAGAAAATTCATAAATCTAAATTAGTATTGACATTACATAGTTTTAGAGAAAACATCGAAAAGTTTGGTTCACTAAAGAAATTATGTTTTTATTATTCTATAAAAAATGTAGATTGTTTTATAGCAGTTGGTGAAAGTGAAAAAAATAAATTAGTTACATATGGATGCAAGGAAAATAAGATTTCAGTAATACCAGCGTATATTAATCCTGAATATAAAGAAACTGATGATAAATTGATTCCTGATTGTGTATGGAATTTTATGAAAAAAAATGATTTTAATATTGTTGCAAATGCTTTTAAAATATCATTTTATAAAAATCAAGATTTATATGGTATAGATATGTGTATAAAATTATGTTTTAGACTAAAAAAGTATTTTAAGAATAAAAATATAGGTTTTATTTTTTGCTTGCCAGATATAGGAGATTATCAATATTATAGTAAATTAAAAAATAAAATAAATGAATTAAAGATTGATAACCAATTTCTAATGATTAATGAGAAGTTACCTTTATATCCTATACTACAAAAGAGTCATATATTTTTACGTCCAACTAATACTGATGGTGATGCAGTTTCTATAAGAGAAGCTTTAAATTATAAAGTTCCTGCTATTGCAAGTGATGTTGTTATAAGACCTAAAGGAGCAATTCTATTTAAAACAAGGGATATGGAAGATTTCTATAACAAAACTGTTGATGTTATAGAAAATTATAACTTATATAGTGAAAAATTAAAAAATATAAAAATAGAAGATAACTCAGAAAAATTGTTAAATATTTATAAAAAGCTATCAAATTTATAAAAAAATATTGGGGAGATGTTTATGAAAGTATTAGTAACAGGTGGAGCGGGATTCATAGGTTCACATATCGTAGATATGCTTATTGATAAAAATTATGAAGTTTGTATTATTGACAATATGTCTCATGGTAAAAAAGAAAATGTTAATAGTAAGGCTACATTATATAAAATGGATATTAGAGATTCTAAAGTAATTGATATATTTCAAATAGAGAAACCAGATTATGTTATTCATGAAGCTGCACAAATATGTGTTAATAATTCAATAATTAATCCCATAGAGGATGCTGAGATAAATATTATAGGTACAATTAATGTTTTAGAAGGATGTAAGGTTGCTAAGGTTAAAAAGATAATTTATCCGGCATCTGCAGCTATATTTGGGAATCCTAAATATTTACCTATAGATGAAAATCATCCTCTTGATATGATATCGCCTTATGGTGTATCAAAACATACTGTTGAACATTATTTAAGTGTATATAAGCATCTTTATGGAATAGATTATGTATGTTTAAGATATTCAAATGTATATGGACCAAGGCAGGATTCATCAGGAGAAGGTGGAGTTGTTTCAATATTTTGTGATAAATTAAGAAAAAGAGAGACTCCTATAATATATGGTGATGGGAAGCAGATAAGAGATTTTGTGTATGTGAGAGACGTGGCAAGAGCTAATATAATGGCTCTAGAATCTGGAAAATCAGGAATATACAAT
>DAISLB010000036.1:0-22870 GCA_036820645.1 Clostridium sp. | reverse complement strand
TAAACTAAAAGAAATTTCTAATGATATGAATAGTTTTAGTGGGTAATAATTTTTTTGTATAACATTTCCACTTTTACATTGACTGTAATTGCTGGCGAATTAGTGCCCTATGTTTTCCAGCATCTCCGGGTAGACGGAGTTGCCTAATTGACAACTCTAACCCCCAAAGAACCAGGCGTGCGGATTTCCCGCACCGGGCTCTTCAAAAGTTGAATTTCACCTCCTCCCTAAAATTCAAAACAATACTATATTATAATTATATTATCATACTGAAAAAATTTATATCATTCTAGCATCATGATCTAATAATTCTTACCATTATAATTCCATCGATTGCCTTAATTTTTTCCAATACTTCGCAAGTTACATTACCATCAACATCTATTATATTGTATGCAATTTTTCCCTTATGACTATTTAACAGACTGGCAATATTTATTTCATTTTGTGCTAATATAGTTGTTACCTGTCCAACCATATTAGGAACATTGATATTAGCCACTAAAAGTCTTATGTGACCCTTATACTCTAGTTCACAATTTGGAAAATTTACTGAATTTTTGATAGTACCTCTTTCAAGAAAATTTCTAAGTTCATCTACTGCCATAGCTGCACAATTTTCCTCTGATTCAGGTGTTGAGGCCCCTAAATGAGGAATTGTAATAATATTATCATTTCCTATTAGTTCATCTTCTGGGAAATCTGTAACATAACAGCTTACAGTGCCATCTTCTATTGCTTCAAGTAAATCTTTATTTACAACTAGCCCACCTCTTGCTATATTTATTATTTTTATACCTTTTTTCATAATTGCAAACTTTTCTTTATTAATCATACCTTTTGTATTATTGTTTAATGGGACATGAATAGTAATATAATCTGCTGTAGCAAGTAAATTATCAAAATTCGTCTCTTTTTCTACCTTTCGAGAAAGATTCCATGCTGAATCTACGGATATATACGGGTCATACCCTATTACCTCCATACCAAGTGCAAGTGCATCATTGGCAACCGCTGCGCCTATAGCCCCAAGCCCTATAATTCCAAGCTTTTTTCCTTTAATTTCTGGGCCTTCAAACTGGCTTTTGGATTTCTCTACTAACTTTACAACATTTTCACCTTTTCCTTTAAGAGACTTAGTCCAATTTATTCCTCTATATATCTTTCTTGAAGAAAGAAAAAGAGATGCTAAAACTAACTCTTTAACACCATTTGCATTAGCTCCTGGAGTATTAAATACAACAATTCCCTTTTCAGAACATTTATCTATTGGTATATTGTTAACTCCAGCTCCTGCTCTTGCAATTACTTTAAGATTTTGAGGAAATTCAGCATTAAGTAAATTGAAACTTCTAAGAAGAATTCCGTCTGGATTATCGAAATTTTCTCCAATTTCATATAAATCATTCGGCATTGTATTAAGTTTTTCTTGTGAAATATTATTGTGCTTTTGAATTTTAAACATTTAATTGCCCCCCTATATTGTTTAAGAAAATAATTTGATCATTTGTCAGATTTATTATTATATTATCAAAATTCAAGCATTTCAGCAACTCTACTACAATACAAATAATCAATTACACTGTTATAAATTCCGTGTTATTACTTAATTTAACGTGAAATAATTTAACCTATATTTAAGGTTATGATGGTATATTTTATATTAGAAGTTAAAAACGATTATTTCAATAAGGAGGGATACTTGATGCAGCAGTCTAAATATGACATTAAATGTGAAACACTGTCACCTGAACATAAATTCTATAAAGAATCTTATATACTATTAGAAGGAGCAATTATTGAAGTTATCTCCAGATTGGATATTATTCGAAAATACAAAGTAGCACAACAATGTAAAGATCCCATTGAACACTGTAAGGCGAGAATTCAAATGAATGCAGAAACCCAGTTTGAAACACGATATTTTGTAGTAAAGATCAATAAAGACGGTAGTATCCGAGAAATTGATACAAACCATATTGCTGCTGTTTCTTCAACCGATGCAGCAGGATATGCCAATAAAGTACTGAGTGGCAGTAAAACTAGTGGATATAGTGGCATCTATAAATACACAGTAGTAGATAAGCCGGATGGTCTCATGCTTGTATTCATGGATTGTAGAAGTCAGATCCAGATAGCTACTTTATTTTTACTGACTTCTTGTGGAGTTGCACTAATAACTCTTTTGCTTGTGTTTATTCTTGTGTCTATTTTTTCTAAAAAAACGATTAATCCCATTATTGAAAATATGGAAAAGCAAAAGCAGTTTATTACGGATGCAGGACACGAGATCAAGACGCCACTTGCCATTATTTCAGCTAATGCAGATGTGCTCGAGTTGACTGGGGGTGGGAATGAATGGATTACAAGCACTCGAAATCAGATTACCCGTCTTGATAAGCTTGTAAAAAATCTACTAACACTTTCAAAGATGGATGAGGGCAATATTAAATTGGTGTTTACTGATTTTGATTTAAGTGACACAGTTTTTGAAACAACAGCTCCATTTGGGACCATTGCAGAGACACAGAATAAAAAATTCCTAATGGACATTATACCAGGACTGAAATTACATGGAGATGAAGATAGTATCCACCAGCTCGTTTCTACTCTTGTGGACAATGCTGTGAAGTATACTAATGAGAAAGGAACTATCAAAATTTCTTTGTCTGCTGCAAAGAAAGGATCAAAGCTAGAAGTATATAATACAACAGATAAGATTGATAAAGAAAATTTAGATAAGTTATTTGACAGATTCTATCGAGCGGACTCCTCAAGATCCAGAGAAACTGGAGGATATGGAATTGGACTTTCCATTGCCAAGTCCATTGTACAGGCTCATCACGGAAAGATTTCTGTTAGAAGTGAGGATGGAAAATCCATTTGTTTTACTGTTCTAATCTAATTAAAGTATCTATTTGGGGAATCTAAAATGACCTGTTATTTTTGGCATCCAATACATAATTTCGTCACCTTCTCTAGCATAAGGTGGCGCATTATGTATTATATATGGAATGCCATCTGCTCTTCTTTTATCAGAAACTATAGCTATGTGTTCTCTATGATCAAAGGTTATGATATCCCCCGGCTGCCATTCCTTTAAATTCTCTATATCGTTAGGTTTCAACTCAGTAGTAATACTGGCTGCATATTTTTTAAAATAAACATAAAGATTAGCCACCCTTCTAAAATCTATATTGGGATCTGGTTTTCCCTCAATTCTCTTATAATCACCAGGATGATTTCTTATATCCTCATCTACCATATCTTTTAGATTATACCCTGCATCTTTAAAAGCTCTCCATACTAAGTCAGTACATACACCTTCATTCTCTGGAGGATATCCCCCTACATAATAGTTTCCTCTATATTTTACTTTTTTATCTGCTTCTTTTCTTGCTCCAAGAACTATATCTTCCTGATCTTTTATACCATCTTTATCTTTATCTGAATTTATTAATACTATTCTTTTCTTTAACTTTTCGTCAATTGTTTCAACATTTTTTTTACTAGCTGTATTTTTATTTTGCATCTTCGTTGTATTTTTACTGTAAAACGGATTTTTCTGGGCACAAAATTTAAAACCTATAGCAATTAAACAAGTCAAAGCTAAAAATATTATCAAAAACTTTTTCCTCATTTTTTACCCCCTCGTCCTTTTTATATATAACGCACTAAAAATCTTACATTTAGAAATTTAAAACAGCCCTGCTAATAGTCAATTCTCTAAGATGTTTTAAATTTCTAAATGCAGCAAACAAAAGCTTCCAGTTTCTGTAATGAAACCTGTGGTACTAAACGGCCTCAAATGTTCGCCTTACTATTATGAGTTATCTAGCCCATTTAGCAATAGCTTTAATATCCTGAGGAGTAGTTCTACAACAGCCACCAATAAGACTAGCACCTTTATCAAACCAAATTTTAGCATTACAACTATAGGATTCACAAGATGAATCCCCTCGCCATGTTTTGGAGTTAACATCATATTCTTCACCTGAATTTGGATAAACTACTACAGGTTTATTAGAATTCTTTTTAATCTCTTCAATTAAGGATTGTACATACTGAGGTGCAGTACAGTTTACTCCAATTGCAGCAACTTGTTCACATCCATCCAATAATTTTGCACAATCAGAAATTGGCGTTTCATCACTTATTTCTAAACCATTTTTACAGCTAAAACTTATCCAGCAATAAACTCCAGGAAATTCTCTAAGTAATTTAACAATAGCTTTTGCTTCTATAAGGCTAGGCAATGTTTCACAAGCAAGTATATCCACATTTTCTTCTACTAAAATCTTCATTCTTGGTCTATGAAAGTTAATCAAATTTTCTTCATTAATATTGCTGTAGCCTCGATATTCAGAACCATCAGCAAGATAAGCACCATAAGGGCCTACTGATCCAGCAATTAGTGGAAATGGTCTATTTTCTCTATTGTAAGGTATCTTCCAAAAATCATCTCTTGCTTTTTTTGCAATTGTAACAGATCTCTTTATAAGTGATACCGCTTCCTCCTTGGAAAAACCTTTTTTTATAAAACCTTCAATTGAAGCTTGATAACTTGAAGTAATAGCACAATCAGCACCAGCACAAAAATAATCATAGTGAACTTTTTCTATTATTTTAGGATTTTCAGCAAGTATTTTAGCTGACCAAAGAGAATCATTGATATTACATCCTCTATTTTCAAGTTCTGTAGCTAATGCACCGTCTAAAATAATTGGTGAAAATTCTTTTAAAATATTGTCTATTGGATTCATAATAATACTCCTTTTTTAATTAATTATAATAATTTCAATAAATATGCCATATAATTTATCAGCACCAATATCCTTTCTTCCTTCAATATAACTTTCTTTTTCACATAAAAAACAGCTTCCTACGATAGTTCTATTTTATCATAGAAAGCTGTTATTTTTTTATTATAAACACTTCGTTTATTATTTTTAAGATCCACATACCCAAGTGCTATCTTCATTTTTTAATATGATAACTCTTTAAATATCCTTTATAAATAAAAAGCTTTGTAATTATACATGTTATGACTTAAAATAATCTGTGAACAGTATATAGATTAGTTTAGAGGGGTAATACCAATGTATGGAATTTTATTCAGTATAAGTTTTATAGTTTCTATAATTTTATTAGTTTTTCTGTATAAAGCGAGAAATACTGCCATTGGAAAGTTATTAATCATAAGTACTATGCTTATTTCCTTCTGGCTTTTAATGGAGATACTTAGCTATTATATAAAAATAAGCGAAATCGCAATCTTGTTTCAAAAAGCAAAGTTTGTTAGCACTGTACTTGTTTCATCACTTTATTTGTTAATAGTGATAGAATATAGTAATAATCATAAAAAAAATACCTATTTTATATTATTGATTTTTATTGTGCCAATATTATCACTAATATCGTTGATTTCTAATAGCATACCATATAAATTTATGTCACATATTAATATATCATATGTTAAAGATATTCCAGCATTTTCGTTTTTACCACATATTGGATTTTACATTCATATTACTTATTCATACTGTAGCATTTTGGTTGGATGTTTTATTCTTATGATGAAAGCAATAAAGTCCCCAAAATTATACCGCAGGCAAAGTACATTTATTTTTGTAGGTGCAATCATATGTATTGGAATCAATTTTTTGTTTATTAGTCCTAAATTTAAATCAATCTCCATAGATGCTACTCCTATTTGCATACTATCAACCTTGATTATATTATATTGGGGTATGTTCCATATGCCCAAGTCAGTAATGGTACCAATTGCCAGAGATCTTTTAATAGAAAATATTAAGGACATTGTTATTATAGTGGATTCTTATAACAAAGTAATAGATATCAATCCAGCAGGTATTGAACTTATAATGTCTTTCAGTAGTAAAAATAAAAAAACTAATATTGAACAAGTAATAAATTTTATAGGAATAAAAATTAGTGATATATTACAGTTCGTACCGGATATAAAACATTTTCATACAATAAGTGATACAAACACTGAATATACAATTACTTTTAATTTTAACGGTAAAACTTTTTATTTTAGAGTATATAAATCTCCTATTTTTGATACGGATAAATCCAAAATTGGTAGATTATTTACGTTCCATGATGTAACGAAGATGCAGGAATACACTAACAATCTTAAGCAATTAAATGAAGAATTATTAATTTCATATAGAGTAATCAATACTGCAATAGAAGGCGTACTAATGACAGATGCTTCAGGAAAGATTATTAAAGTAAATAATTCTTTTGAAAGAATATCGGGATATAAAAAAGAAGATTTAATTGGAAAAAATCCGAGAATACTTAAATCTGGTCGTCATAATAAAAACTTCTATTTAAATATGTGGCACGATTTGATTACTAATGGTTATTGGGAAGGTGAAATTTGGAATAAAAAGAAAAATGGTGAGCTATATCCTAAATGGATGTCAATAACATCTTTAAAAGGGTTAGATGGAACAGTGGAAAATTATATTTCTATTTCTACAGATATCAGTAAAATAAAAAAGACAGAAGATAAACTTCACAATCTTGCCTATTATGATTTATTAACAGGAATACCAAATAGAACTCTCTTTTATGAAAGACTTGAAAGGGTGCTTACAAGGGCTAATGATAATAAAAAAGCAGCAGCTTTACTCTTTATGGATTTAGATGGTTTTAAAGTTATCAATGACTCCTTAGGTCATGCAGCTGGAGATTTACTTCTTAAAGAAGTTGCAGTTCGAATTAAATCTACTATTCGCAAATCTGACGCTGTGTCAAGGTTAGGAGGAGACGAGTTTACTGTAATCCTTGAAAATATAGACAATCATGAATATGTAAAAGCTACAGCAGAAGCTATTATTGAAAAAATACTGCTGCCTTATAATATATTTGGACGGGAAATAACTTTAGGAGTAAGTATAGGAATAGCTTTAGCACCTGATGATGAATCTACTGTTGAAGGCTTAGTCAGGAAAGCAGATGCTGCAATGTACGATGCAAAAGAATCTGGAAAAGGAAGATATTCTTTTTCTTCAAAAGAAATTGAAAGGAAAAACCATGAAATTCTTGAAATGCAAATAAAGCTCAATACAGCACTTAATAATAATGAATTTAGTTTATATCTCCAGCCACAAACTGCTTTTGATGGAAATGGATTTAAAATAGTTGGTGCTGAAGCCCTTATTAGGTGGAAAACATCAGATGGTAAAATATTTACACCAGATAAATTCATACCTATATCTGAAAGCAATAGAATGATAATACCTATTGGCAACTGGATATTAGAAGAAATTTTTAGAATAGATAAAATATTGAAAAGCAATGGCATCAATATTAAATTATCAATTAACGTTTCATCAAAACAATTTGAAAATAACAATTTAGTTTCAAAAATTAAAGAAATTTTCAAAGAGAATAGTTCTCAAAATATTGATTTATTAATTGAAATAACAGAGAGTTTTTTGATGCAGAATACTGACGATGCAATACAAAGTTTGCTGGAAATAAAGAAATTAGGAATTGGCATTTCAATAGATGACTTCGGTACAGGGTTTTCTTCTCTGAGTTATTTAACTCATTTGCCTGCCGACTATTTGAAAATTGATAAGTCTTTTATAGATGATATTGTGAGTACAAATCGTAAAAATATTACTCCAAGTATTATTTCTATGGCAAAAACCCTTAATCTAAAGACAGTTGCCGAGGGAGTAGAAACACAAGAACAAATTGATATATTGATAGATGAAGGATGTGATGAACTACAGGGATATTACTTTAGCAAGCCTCTTTCTGTTAGTGATTTTATTAAATACGTAAAACAGTATAACAAAAATTAATATTTATGGTATCATTAAGAGTAATAGACTTCTATTTTAGGAGGAAACAATATGGGAAAAGTTAATATAAGTGATAAAAGTATTAGTATGGATACATTAATTCACACCATGTCAATATTTGAGAAGTTATATGACGTAATTAGGATAGTAAATCCAGTAAAAAAACAGTTATTAGATTTAAAATTAAACAAGATTAATGAATTGGAGTCTTCTTGTTATAATCTTTGGAAGACGGGAAAAGTATGTAGTAATTGTGTTTCTGCTAGAGCTTACAGTGAAAAAGAAACCTTTGTAAAAATAGAGTACAATGGCAAAAAAGTCTATATGATCACTGCTATACCAGTTGAAGTTGATGGTGCACCAGTAGTTCTTGAACTTCTCAAAGACATAACTAAAAGTGGAGTCATAGAAAATATAGAAAATAAAGATAGTGACACTATACGTCATGCAGTAAATCATATGAATGAGTTGATAGTAGTAGATCCTCTTACACAAGTTTTTAATAAACGATTTATATATGAAAGACTGCCAGCTGACATAATAAATAGCATATTAAACAATAAGCCATTGTCATTAATAATGGCAGACATAGATTTTTTTAAGAAAGTAAATGATATTTATGGACATGTAGCTGGAGATGAGGTCCTTAAAGTGGTTGCTTCTATACTTAGTCGCTCTGTGAGAAAAGATATAGATTGGGCAGCTCGTTATGGTGGAGAAGAATTTATAATCTGTTTAAAAAACGCAAGTGAAGATACCGCAGTAAAGGTTGCTGAAAAAATCAGAAAGGCAATAGAAAACACTATAATAAATTATGAAGGAGCCTCTATAAAGGTGACTGCAAGCTTTGGTGTTAAAACATTGTTTGAAGAGAACCTTAATGAAGAAGAACTAATAAAAGAGGCAGATAAAAAATTATACAAAGCTAAAAATACTGGAAGAAACAAGGTAGTAGTATAGCAATTTTTCTATTACAAGTTGATATTATTATATTATAATATTTGTTTAGAATAATTAAACTATGTGAATCTGTATGTTATGCATAAATAATTCTATTCCGCACATAATACTATATAAGTTCAACATTAGCCTTTTTCGATTAATTTTTTTTTTTACCAGGGATATTAAATCCCTGGTTTTTTCTTTAATCTAATGCTGCAATTATACCACATAGTTTAAATTAATTCACTATAACTATCTATACTAATAATTTAAATTGTTAGATTACATCAAAAAAGCTTATTTGATCACTTTCTGGAAGATCTTTTAAACAACCAAACTTTTTAAGTAAATCTACAGCAGAATTTCCTATCTTAGCACGTTTTTTTACATCCTCTATAGAGCTAAATGGCTCCTCTTGTGCTGCACTAAATATACTTTCTGATGCTATATTTCCCATGCCAGATATACTGTTTATAGGTGGCCTTATGCCATCCTCCTCCACTAGAAATTTGGCAGCATCAGACTTATATAAATCAATTGGTAAGAATTTAAATCCCCTCTCGTACATTTCCAAAACTATTTCTAAGTCATCGTACATATCCTTATCTTTAGGGGTAGCCTGATTCCCCATAATTTGAATTTCTCTCATCTTTTCTATAACCTTTTCTTTTCCAAATATCATAAATTCACTATCAAAGGCTTTTGCTCTAATGGTAAAGTATGCTGCATAATAAGCCTTAGGTATGTGAACCTTAAACCAGGCTATCCTAAAGGCCATCATTACATAAGCTGCAGCATGAGCTTTAGGAAACATATATTTTATCTTTTTACAGGAATCTATATACCATTCTGGCACCTTATGTTCCCTCATTAGAGCTTCATATTCTGCCCATTTAGCAGGATCCTTCAGTGCCTTTCCCTTACGTACCAGCTCCATTATCTTAAATGCAGTATTGGGAGGCAGACCTTTTTTGATAAGATAAATCATGATGTCATCTCTAGTACATATTGCCTCACTTAATGTAACTATTCCCTGGTCAATTAAATCCTTTGCATTTCCAATCCATACATCGGTACCATGGGAAAGTCCCGATATACATATCAAATCTGAAAATGTTTTTGGCATTGTATCTAAAAGCATTCCCCTTACGAATTTAGTACCGAATTCAGGAATACCAAAGGTTCCTACCTTAGAATTTATCTGTTCCGGTGTTACACCAAGAGCTTCCGTAGATGAAAATATAGACATAGTCTCCTTATCATCCATAGGGATCTCATGTGGATTAATTCCAGTTATATCCTGCAGCATTCTTATAACTGTTGGATCATCGTGGCCGAGTATATCTAATTTCAACAAATTCTGGTCAATAGAGTGATAATCAAAATGTGTTGTTATAATATCTGAATTAGGATCATCCGCAGGATGCTGTACAGGGCAAAATTCAAAGATTTCTCTACCCTTTGGCACTACTATAATTCCTCCAGGATGCTGGCCAGTGGTTCTCTTTATACCTGTACAGCCTGCTGAAATTCTCATTATTTCTGCCTTATTTACCGGAATGTTTTTTTCTTCAAAGTATTTTTTCACGTAGCCAAAGGCTGTTTTTTCTGCTATGGTACCTATGGTTCCAGCTTTAAAAGTTGTGCCCTTTCCAAAGATAACCTCTGTATATTTATGTGCCTTTGCCTGATATTCTCCTGAAAAGTTTAAATCTATATCAGGTTCCTTATCCCCGTTGAATCCCAAAAAAGTTTCAAAAGGTATATCTATGCCGTCCTTAGCTAACTTTTCTCCACAAACAGGACACACTTTATCCGGCAAATCAAATCCATTTTTAACGCCATAATCTGAAAAATCCGAATACTTGCAGCTAGGGCATCTGTAATGGGGCGGTAGAGAATTTACTTCCGTTATGCCTGTCATATTTGCTACAAAAGAGGAGCCAACAGATCCTCTAGAACCTACCAGATAGCCGTCTTCATTTGATTTCCACACTAGCTTTTGAGCAATAATGTACATTACAGAAAATCCATTTTTTATAATTGATTCCAACTCCCTATCCAGTCTAGACTGAACAATTTCTGGAAGCGGATCTCCATAAAGCTCATGTGCCCTCTTATAAGCAATATCTTTAATAGTCTGTTCACAGCCATCTATGTGCGGTGGACATTTTTCTGGTGAAATAGGACTAATGGACTCACACATATCTGATATCTTATTGGTATTTGTAACTACCACCTCATAGGCTTTTTCTTCTCCTAAATAGGCAAATTCCTCCAGCATTTCTTCTGTAGTTTTTAAATACAATGGAGCCTGATTATCCGCATCCTTAAATCCCTGTCCTGCTTCCAATATACGCCTGTATATCTCATCCTCAGGATCCATAAAGTGAACATCTCCCGTAGCAACTACAAGTTTATTTAATTTTTCTCCCAAGGATACAATTTTTTTATTAATTTCCTCTAGATATCCTTTACCAGGTACCTGCCCTGTCCTTACTAAATAATCATTATTTCCTAGAGGCTGAATTTCCAAATAATCATATTCCCTTGCAATAGCTTCAATTTCTTCATCAGATTTTCCCAGTAGTATTGCTTGATACAGCTCACCTTCACTACAGGCACTGCCAAGAATTAATCCCTCAGAATATTTTTTATACAAGCTCTTTAATATACGGGGTCTTTTATAAAAATAATCCAAATGGGAATAAGATACCAGCTTATACAAATTCTTTAACCCAATATAATTCTTTGCTAGTATTATTGCATGGTAGGTTTTAAGCTTTTTATACTCCTCCTTTTTAGCCGCCTCATCACGACCATATATATCTATATCTTTAAGATTTTCTGCTCCCCTTTCTTTTAGCTTTTCAATCATCACATTAAACACCTTAACAGTAGTCGCAACATCATCTAAAGCTCTATGGGCAACTTCCACCTTTATGCCGAGATTTTTGGCAATTCTCCCCAACTTATATGTTTTAAAATCAGGGAAAAGCTCCTGTGCTAATGACAAAGTATCCACATATGTAAAATCAAAGTTATAACCTAAAATTCTAGCATTATGCTTTAAGAATCCCACATCAAATTCAGCATTATGTGCAACCAGAACGCTATCCTTAATAAAATCCAGCATTTTAGGGAATACCTGTTCTATGGTTTCTGCATTTCTTACCATATCATCAGTTATATTTGTAACCTCTACAACTCTTAATGGAATTGGCTTTTCAGGGTTTACAAAGCAGCTGAATGTATCTATTACCTTTCCATCCTTGATTTTCATGATTCCTATTTCAGTAATTTTTTCTGTTACTGGCGAAAAACCTGTAGTTTCTAAATCCAGTACGCAATAGGTGGTATCAATGCTCTGTCCCTTAGGATTTGTTACAGATGGCTTTTTATCTGGTGCCAAATAGGCCTCCACTCCGTATATAACCTTCATGTCAGGGTTATCTCTTCCTAAGAGTTTATGTGCCTCAGGGAAAGCCTGCACCACTCCATGATCCGTTATGGCAATTGATTTCATGCCCCAGCTCATAGCTCTTTTAATCAAATCAGTGGCACTAGTCATAGCATCCATCTGACTCATTTGTGTATGCATGTGAAGCTCTACCCTCTTCACCTCTGACTTATCCTGCCTCTGAACTTTCTTCATGCCCTCTGTTTCAATTATAGTATTGGCAATAATCTCAATTTCCTGAGAAAACTTACTATAGCCTGAATTTCCAGAAAGCCTAATACCCTTAGCCTTTTTAAGTCTGGATAATACCTCACTGTCTTCACCTGGCTTGCAAAAGACCTTACAGGTCATGGAACTTGAACCATCATATAAATCAAAGGAAATTAATATTTTTCCGCTTCTTAATTCCTTTGCTTCTATGTTGGATATTTCACCCTGTATAGCTATCCTGCCCTCATCCGGTGTAATGTCAGTAATTTTTACTACAGGTTCCCTAATACTATTGCTCCTGCCTAATATCAAGAATGGATTGCTTTTTTTCCTATGGGTTTCTGCTTTTATTTCCTGCTTTTTTTCTGCAGGTTTCTTAATCAATTTAGGTACATTATTGCTTCGTGTGCTATTAATTTCCTTTTGAATAAACAGCATTTCACTTTCACGTTTATCCTCTTCAAACCTTATTAATTCCTCACTACCTAATTTATCAACAAAATTTATTTTATATTCTGTGCCATACATATTTTTTATAGCCTTATGGATTTCTTTGTCATAATCCATGGATTTTAAAAAGCCTGATGCTGGAATTTTTAAATTAAAATTTATAGTATTTTTAGCTACTTCATATTCACTATTATCTAGAAGCACTGATTTTAAGGCAGGGTGCTTATCTGTCATTAAAAATATAATATTTCGTAATTCTTCTTCTATGGGTTTTTTATCCGTTCCTTCAGCATACTTTACAGCAATTTTAGAGTCTTTCAATGAAAATCTTTCTCTTATAAATTTATTAAGGTGCTCAAACTCTCTTATTTCAATATATTTATCTGAGCTGATTTTCATTTGTAAGGTTTCAGTTTTTTTACTTAAGGCTACAGATTCTACAATGGCAGCACTTATATTACCTTCTGTTTCATAGTCACTAAAAATTTCATTTATTCTTTTCATACTACTCTTTAACCTTCTCCCCAAAATTTTTAGTATGTTACTATTATATAAGATAGTCTTATACCTTGTCATGTAGGAAAAAGATGTATATAACAATGTTTATCCGATATCCTTCTTAACGAATCCTTTAATACTCATAAATATAAAAAATTTCTTCTATTTCGCTAAGGTTATTTCCTTAGGACAATTATTATATTATATCTACATTATTAAAATTTTCTTAAAAAATAAATCTAAATTTAACAAGATTAAATTTTATAAATAATTTAAATAATGTTCACAAATCGGAAACAATTGGATATATTATATATAAGAGAAGTGTTAAACTATTTGAAGTCCAGCTAAAATGTGGATGTTTTGTAAACGTATACTTAAATAAGAATGAATAAAAAGAAAATTTTTGTTTAAGTATAAAGTTAGTATAAGGGGGGTGTATATTGATGGCAAACTTAGATTCTCTAGGACAAAAATCAATAGAAAAAGATAGTACTATAGAGCCTCCAACTAAAGAGTTAGACAAACTTGATGATATGTCTGTACCAGAAGACGCCATACCATCTGCAATATTAGTTTTGTTTGCAGTTATTCCTATGGCTATATTGCTTATATTATTTACGTTTTTTAATTAGCATCCAATACTTTCAGTTTAAATATCTGCATTGTAAATTCTTTATTTTATAAAAAAGAGCGGTTAACCGCTCTTTTAAAAATTATCTTTTATTGCACAAAATAAGCATCCTAAATAACGATATCTTAAAATTTAATATTATATTTTTACTATCCCATGGCAGTTACATTTAAGTTTAACGTACCCTTCAACCACAAGCACAGTTGGTAATTACCCTTACTTAAATTATTTTTTAATTTATTTTTAGCTAACATTTAAATGTCTAATATATATAGAAAGTTGAAATTGTATATTTGTATACCCATCAAAAGTAATCATTTCAGGATTAGGTTCGGGTATTACCTCAATTACACAATTTCTGTTTAATTTTTTATGTTCCAGTTTCATCTCTTCTATTTTATTTTTTATCTCTTCTAATTTATTTGTGCTATAAATTATAGTAGCATTAGGAAAATCATACATATTACTCACCCTTTCAAATAGTTGTTTCTATTTTCGCTAAGGTTATTTCCTTAGGACAATTATTATATTATATCTACATTATTAAAATTTCCTTAAAATACTTATTTTTTATCACCGTAATTAATTTTACAATATAAAAATAAGCACCAGTTTTAGCCAGTGCTCAACTTTTACATGATTCAAATTATCAATTCTTTAGCATATGGTAGCGTTTCAATCCATTTACAAAATTCTCGCCATTCTGGTAACCTATGGTTCCTTCTCTGGCTATATACACCCTTTAAGCATCTATAATTAGTGGTTAATCTTGCAGTAAGTTCAAATCCTGCAGGATTAGAATATAGAAGCTTTAAATAATCCTCTTTATCATGAGTTTTATTATATGTATCCTTTAATTCTTCCATAATATCAATCATTCTTTTATCCACATATTCATTATACTGCTTGGATAAATCAAATTTTGATATTCTATGCATTGTGCTCTGACTGCTTACAAAAGTGATAAATCTATATCTTTCTAATTCAACCCATGCCTTATTACTAAACGTTAAATCAAAGGCAACACGTATTCCAGATAAAAATTGATCATGAGCTTCCCCTTTAGGTGATTTAGCTAGACTTATAACTGTATCTGTAATATCAGAACTACATTTATTAATATCTACTGTCATAGGATATTTACTTGCCTTTATGCTTTCTTCTAAGTCATATACTTTTAAATTCTCTATTTTCATTATTTTACCTTTCCATCCTTCCTTAATTCATATATTTTATAATAAGTTTATCATTTTTTATTAGAACTAACCAGTAAAAGTCCCCTAATAAAACCTAGAATAGCTTTTACACTACTCTAGGTTTTATTTATTATTGAACTGTATTTGATGATGCGTTATCTTCAGCTGCTGTATTAGTCTTTTGTACAGGAGTTTCAGTATTCTGTATAGCAGCTAGTTTTTGCTTCAACTGTTTATTTTCTTTCTGTATTTCATCTAAATCTTGCTGAACCTTTTGAATTTGTGCATTTTTTTCAGTTTCTGTAGGAATGGCATGTCCCAAGTCATTTACTGCCTCGTGGATAAAATCACTAATGAGCTTTTTTTGATTCATTGTGGGTTCCACATTAATTTCCTTAAGTGCAGCATATACTGTGTTCTGAGCAGTTTTAAACCTATCTTCATCAGTTTTTAATATTCCTGAATGATAGAGTTGTTCAGCTGCTTTTACACCTGCTTTTGCTTTTTGTTCTATCCAATCTAGTAAACTCCCAGCAGGTTTTAGGACAGGGACAATCTCTGAAATTTTTATAAGTGGTTCTGTTGCAGTTAAAACTTGTTCTGTTGTGTTTAATGCCTTGTATACATTTATATTCTTTTTCTTCAAATAAGGTGTTAATCCAAATATACCTCCGATTACGCCAACTAATACTCCACCTATCGCTACAATATCATTTACATTAATCATATACATTTTCCTCCATTTTAAATTTATCTTAGTTGTTCAATAATATGCTCCAAGTATCCGACTTTAAATAACCATATGCTTCTAATTTTTGTTGTATCCACAAACAAAAAGAGTTATAGTAATTGTTATACCCCACTTTAGAGTATTCTCTAAACTTCTAATTTGTTCATATTAACTTATATTATTTCTGCATTAAAAAACAACTTAAATACATCTTTCCCAAAACTCAGGAATTTCTTTAAAACATTTACCATGACAAACCTTAGTCTTAAAATCCTTACCAAACATTTAGTTTTGTAACATCATTTTATTATTTGTTTTAACCGCCTCCTCATTTCACAATAAGCAAAGTCTTTATTTATATTAAATACTGACGATTTGCAAAATCCAATATTATTTTCTCAAATTGTGAAAAAGGTATTTTTTATTTAAATTTTTGATATAATAAATTTAAATTCGCTAATTATGAAAGGAAAGTTACCAAAATGGGAAACAATATATTAGGCAATAGAATAAAAAATTTAAGAGAAGAGAGATCTATTACTCAATTACAATTAGCTAAAACACTTAATATAGGTAACACAACTTTATCCCAATACGAATCAGGAAAAAGAGTGCCAAGTGATTCAATTAAAAAAGCTATAGCAGAATATTTCGATGTTTCTTTAGATTATTTAATGGGACTCACAAATGTTAGAAAAACTTCTGACATTGAAATTAATATTCCAAAAGAATATACAGATAAATATAAAGTCTCTTCTCGTGATAAAAAGCAATATTTAGATCATATAAAAAAAGAAAATGAGGCTTTCTTTATGAATGATGAATTTGACGAATATGATAAAAAAGAAATATTAGATACTATGAATGAAATATTCTGGAAAGCTAAAGGAATGAATAAGAGAAAACCTAAAAAAGATAAGTAGGTGATCTTATAAAAAAACTTAGGGAAAAGTTAATTGTAGTAAATTCAAGTTTAACTGAATTAGTTCAAAGATTGGTATTAACGCACGAATTAGGACATGCTTTATTCCATCTAGTAATCAAACTTCATATATCCACGAATATACTCTCTTCCCTAGAGGTAAAATTGAGTTAGAAACAAATAAGTTTTCATCAGAACTTTTAATTGATGAAAAGAATATAGACAATTGTTATTTAGAAAATATATGTATAGATCGATTTGCTTACTATTATGGAGTTCCCAAACAATTAGTTAAGTATAAATTTAACAAATAAAGAAGGTATTTAAATTATGAGTGATGATAAAGATTTTGATAAATATTCTAACTATTTTAAACAAGCTAGGAACTTAGAAAAGTTAAAAAAAGAAGATGAAGCACTAAAAATATATCTTGATATATTAAATAAATATGAACCAGAAGGAACAGCATATTATGAAAGGCCTGCAATAATACTTGAAAAACAAAAACGTTATAAGGAGGCAATTAAACTATGTAATATGGCAATTAAAGCTATAAATAATAAAAAATTTAATGCTGATGTAAACGAATTTGAACATAGATTAAATAGACTAAATAATAAAATAGAAAAACAAGAGAATTCTAAAACTACTGTTTCTAAAAAGGAATTTACAAACAAACCAGTCAACCATTGTTCATCAACAGACAGTACATTAACTCAAGAAAAAGAAATTTCTACTGAAAATATTAACTTTCCAGATTGGTATGTAAGTATATCTTTTGGAGAATCTAGATCTCCTAGTTTTGCTCAAGCCCTAGCACTTGCACAAATTGCTCCTCAGTATATAGAGAATAATGTTAGTGACAAGATTTTATATCAAGCTGTTTACTCCGATAAACCCAAGGAGTACTTACAATTTATAAAGTTATATGAACTAGTAAATACGTGGAAATCTTGTGTTGTTGTCATAAATGGTACTGTTATGGATAGAAAAATAATTAGTGGCTTAAATTACTGCTATGGTTATAAATGTAGATCATGTAATCCTAACTTTTGTTTTGTAGCTAGTGAAATGACATTAAATCATTTTGGATGTCATAGGATTCAGATAAGTGCCTACAATCACCCTTGGTGGTCAATAGGTAATTTCATAACTCCAAGCATATGGCATGTTGACAAACAAGCTATATTAGAAGGAATCGAAACTTATTCGCTGGCTTACATTATGTGTCCTTCCTTTTCTATCGAAAACATAAAAGCAGTTGTAAATTCTTTGCCTGATAAAATAGACTTAAGTGAAAATAAGGAATGGGAAAAATCACATAATGGTATTCAACCAAGAAATTCAAATAAAGTATATACTATAAAATTTAACTTAGATCAAGTTAAAATGGATCAAAACAATATATCTAATAAGAAAGACACTGGTAAGAAAAACACTGGATTTTTTTCAAAATTAAAATCACTTTTCAAGCGAGATTCTTAAATATTTGTTAAGTATAAATTTGCCATATATGTTTAATACTAAGTTTATAAAATTTTAATGTGTGGCCTAAAAGATAACAAAAAAGTTGATAATTTTTAAAGCAGTTGAAGGTGCTTGCAGCCAACTTGTAGTTACTAGTTTCTCCATGACTAAAGGCCGAATTAAAGTAATACTTGTTGGAGAAAATCTAGGTTTTTAAATTTGAGATGGTGTAGTTAATTTGCATAATGCCTAACCACAAGCATCTACCAACAACTCCATTTCTTTAAAACTGCAATGTTGCTTGTCACCTATGATTATATAGAATATGGATATTTGCATTTGATATCACAACAGATCCTTCAATAGCACCGGGAGAAGGATATATGACAAAGAAAATAGAAATAGAAGGAAATGTTCAGGATGTAATTGAATCTTTATATAACAATAAGAAAAGCTTTTTAAAGAAATGCGAAAAATATGATAAATTAATAAAAAAAGTTAAGAATACAATAAAATCAAGTAAAGATAACATACATTTCCATTATGATATTGGAAATGATTTTTACAAACTATGGTTAGATGATACTATGACTTATTCATCAACTATATATAGTATATACCACTTTTACGTAGTCATTCAGCATAGTTCTTATTTCTTTCTTTGAAAAACTCATGTCCACATCAAAATCCGAAGCTATATTCCAGGGACTGTTATATTTATGATCTTCATCAGGTCTTATCTTAAAATTCTTTTTCCATAACTCTCACGCCCCTTATTAATATATATTTTACCATAACTCTTTTTTCCTTAAACATAAAAATAAGCATCAACAGCTGCTACTAACCATTGATGCTTATTTTTATATTTTGTTTTTCACTCCAAGGATTACTTCACCATACTAACAATAGACTTCAACTATTTTCTTTACCTTATTTTCCACGTTAACATTAACCTCATCTACTTTTCCTGCTTCGTTCTTAGATTCTCTAAAATCAAATATTAAGAGATATCCTTCACTTAATCCATACTGTTCAAGATATTCTCCGAGCTGCAGCAGTCCTTTTTTATGATACTCTTGCCCATGCCATCTTTTTAGTTCTAATATATACATTTTTTTATTATAAGTTATAACTATATCAAAACGTTTTTCTTCTCCACCCTGTACCTCTTTAAATGCAAAGCCTGTTCCGTTTATTATGGGACTTATAAAAGCTAAAAACAGCAGCCTGCCATCTGCTTCTAAGAATGCTTTCCTTTTTTCTGAATACTCATGCTTCATAAACTGCTGGAATTTTAAAAGTATTTTAGTTATATCAATGTCTCCATCTTTATTTATAAAATTTGATCTTTCATTATAAAAGCCCACATCAGTTGATGTTTCTATAAGTGAACTCATGTAATTATATATCCTCTGCTCATATATCCTGTTGTGAATTTTTAATTGTCCCTGTTTATTTTTAAAAATTCCATAAGTTATACCCATCATTATAATAAAGTTATCTTCATTATAGGTGATTTTGCTCCCATCTATAATTAAATCTTTCACCATTTCCTTCAATTTACTGTTGTTTTCAATGTTTTTAATCAAGCTTTCAAAGTTTGTGTTACTCTCTATTAAAATTTTCTTAACTGCCATACCCATATATTCTTTTTCCCATTTAAAGCTGCCTTCTATCATTATCTTTTCATCTATTATCTTGCAGAGTTTGCTTACAAGAAAAGGGTAGCCAGAAGTGTAGAATTGGAGTCTTTCTGAGAAGTACTCTTTATCAAGCCTTACACCTTTATCTTTCATATAGTCATCCAACATGGTTCCTATTTCTTCCTTCGAAAAACTCATGTCCACGTCAAAATCTGAAGCTATATTCCAGGGACTATTGTATTTATGTTCTTCATCTGACCTTATTTTTAGTTTTAAACTCTTGACATCATGTACTCCTGCCAGTATTACACTGTGAAAAGTTTTATCTTTTCCTGCATTTCTAAGTAAATATTTATTTCTAAGCATCCCGAGAAAGCTTAAAAACAGCTGATTATTGCTGCTTTTATCTACTTCATCTACCATAAGTACTACTTTTTTATTAACTTTTTTCATGAATTTAGTTATAAAGTAGGATAAATCATCCATAGTTTCAACCTTAGATTTTTCACCTTCTATATATTCTGCTAATTTCTCATCTTGAAGCAAAATGCTTCTTCCAATTAAACCTAAAAATCCTTTAGTAAATCTCTGTTCTTCTTCAAATATCAGGTCTCCAACTCCTTCAAAGCTTATAGAACAAACTAGATATTCCTCATTTTTATTCAACTCTCTTTCAAGCATATACAAAGTGGTAGTCTTTCCATACTGTCTTGGTCTGTTTATTACAAAATACTCTTCATTTTCTACGAGATTCATTATCTTCTTTATCTTATCAGAAATATCTACCATATAATGTTTTTCCGGTATGCAAGTTCCCGTTACATTAAACCTTTTTTCCATAACTCTCACGCCCCTTATTAATTTATATTTTACCACAACTCTTTTTTCCTTAAACATAAAAATAAGCATCAACAGCTATTACTAACCATTGATGCTCCTACTATTTCTACTTCAAATGCCTCCAAAATTTACACCCCAGGGGTGCTTTTACTAAGCCTTTTAACAATACGCCTCAACTATCTTCTTTTCCCTATCTCCTATCTTAATATTAGCCTCCTCTACTTTTCCTGTTTCACCTTTAGATTGCCTAAAGTCAAATATCAAAAGATAACCTTCACTTAATCCATACTGTTCAAGATACTCTCCAAGCTGAAACAATCCTTTTTTATGATATTCTTCACCATACCATCTTTTTAGTTCCAATATATACATCTTTTTATTATAAGTTATAACTATGTCAAAACGCTTTTCCTCTCCGCCCTGTACTTCTTTAAAAGCAAATCCTGTGCCATTTATTATGGGACTTATAAAAGCTAAAAATAACAATCTTCCATCTGCCTCTAAAAAAGCTGCTCTTTTTTCTGAATACTCATGCTTCATAAATTCCTGAAATTTTATAAGAATTTTTGTTACATCTAAATCTCCATCTTCTTTTATAAATTTTGATTTGTAATTATACTGTGACATTATCGTATAATTACTCTTTCTTATTAATTTTATCATCATATGATTATAAATAAGCTGCTCATAAATCCTATTACTTACCTTACAATTGTTATTTTTATCTTTCAAAACACCATACATTGTTGCCATATTTATTAATTCATCACTCTTAACATAAGCTATGCTTTCGCCATCTACAATTATCATTTTTATAAAATCATAAAGTTCCTTATTATTTTCTAAATTCTTAATTAAACTCTGGAAATTTGTATTGTCATCATTTAAAATCCTCTTTACAGCCATATTCATATATTCTTTTTTCCACTTAAGTTCACCTTCTGGCATTATTTTTTCATCTATTATTTTGGAAAGTTTACTTACAAGGAAAGGATATCCGGAAGTGTAAAAATGCAACCTTTCTGAAAAATACTCTTTATCTAGCACTACGCCCTTATCTTTCATATATTCATCAAGCATAGTCCCTATTTCTTCCTTTGAAAAACTCATATCCACGTCAAAATCCGAAGCTATGTTCCAGGGACTATTGTATTTATGCTCTTCATCAGGTCTTATTTTAAGCTTCAAACTCTTAACATCATGTACTCCCGCAAGTATTACACTGTGAAAGGTTTTATCTTTTCCTACATTTCTAAGCAAATATTTATTCCTTAACATTCCTAAAAAACTTAAAAACAACTGATTATTGCTGCTTTTGTCCACTTCATCTATCATAAGTATTACTTTTCTATTAGTTTTTATAATAAATTTCGTTATAACATAGGACAAATCATCCATAGTTTCAACTTTGGATTTTTCGCCTTCAATATATTTCGCCAATTCCTCATTTTGTAATAAAATACTTCTTCCTATTAAATTTAAAAATCCTTTAGTAAATCTCTGTTCTTCTGCAAATACTAGGTCCCCAACTCCCTCAAAGCTTATAGAAATAACCAGATACTCTTCATTTTTATTTAAATCTCTTTCAATCATATATAAAGTTGTAGTCTTTCCATACTGCCTCGGCCTGTTTATTACAAAATACTCTTCATTTTCTATGAGATTCATTATCTTCTTTATTTTATCAGAAATATCTACCATATAGTGTTTTTCAGGTATGCAGGTTCCTGTTACGTTAAATCTTTTTTTCATAACTCTCACACCCCTTATTAATATATATTTTACCACAACATTTTTTCTTTAAACATAAAAATAAGCACCAACAGCTTATATATCAGCTATTGATGCTTATGATAATTTTCTTGTTCTAATATAATTATACTTATTGTTAAAGTATCGAGCATATATACCATTTACTCTCCTCATAAAAAAACTTATATGTTTTTTCTTAGTTTTTACCATAAAATGAATTATGATTTCCTCTTGCTGTAATATGATAACTTGCATATGGAAACCAAATTCTTTGTG
>DAISLB010000035.1:0-23547 GCA_036820645.1 Clostridium sp. | reverse complement strand
AAAGCAGATATCCCAAATCTTTGATTTGGTGATAGTCGCTTTCACAGAGTGCGTGTGAGTATTAGAACAGGTAGTAATCGGATAAAGTAAGAGATAAGGGATTTTAACACCGATGAGTTTGTTAAAATCTCTAATTATAAACTATTTGGGATTTATGAGGTCATGGAGGAAAACCGTCACTAAAGATAAATAGCAACGGTCAAAATAATGTAAAAAGAATATTTAATTATCTTTGTTTATTTTCGTTAAAATCGAATATAATCCCTTTATTATTTATACCTATAGAAGTTAAATTAAGATAAATTTGCATAACAGTACATACAGGCTTAACTTCTGAACCAGCGTTTCAAGCACAATTAGAAACACATTCATTTTCTTTAGAATTAAATTTTAACGGACAGATTAATTTTTTAGACATAATAAACACCCACCTTTCGGCAATATTTTACCATAAGGGGACAAACAATAAAAGCAGGCGAGATATATAAAATTGAGTGATATAAAAATTGAAACTGAATTTAAACATTTATTACTCCCGCATTACAAAACTGTAAGATTTCATGTTTTAATTGTAAGAGCCCAGTTATTGTTATAGACTACTTAAAAAAATATAATGAATTAGGAAAACATGATAAATTTTTTATTTAGTGACTTAAAGTAAATTAAGATAGAGAGGGATAATAATATGGATGAAATATTAAAAGTTAAAAACTTATCAAAGATTTATGGCAAGGGAGAAAATAAAGTTGAAGCCCTAAAGAATGTATCATTTACTGTGAGAAGAGGTGAATTTGTAGCAATAATAGGGGCATCTGGTTCTGGGAAAAGTACACTTCTACATATGCTGGGAGGACTTGATAGGCCAACATCGGGAAAAGTATATGTGGATAATGAAGATATATATAAGTTAAATGAAGAGAAGTTAGCTATATTTAGGAGAAGAAATATTGGGTTTGTATTTCAATTTTTTAATCTCATACCAGTTTTAAATGTAGAAGAAAATATATCTCTTCCATCACTTTTGGATAGGGAGAAAGCAGATAAAGGTTACTTAGATGAAGTAATAAGTATGCTTGGATTAAAAGATAGAGTAACTCACCTTCCATCCGAGTTATCAGGAGGCCAGCAGCAGAGAGTATCAATTGGGAGGGCTCTTATAAATAAACCAGCGCTCATACTTGCAGATGAACCAACTGGAAATTTAGACAGCAAAAATAGTAAAGAAGTAATAGAACTTTTAAAGTTATCATCAAAAAAATATAACCAAACTTTAATTATCATAACCCATGATATAAATGTAGCAGAACAAGCAGATAGGGTTATTACTATAGTTGATGGAGAAATAAAATCGGATAAATCAATTTAAAGTAGGGAGGTGATATAAGATGAATAGTTACAAGGAAATAACAAATAAATATTTAAAACACAATAAAAAGAGGACAATGCTCACTATTTTAGGAGTAATACTTTCTGTGGCATTGATTACGGCAGTAGGATTATTTATTAAAAGTCTGCAAAATTCCTTTGTTGAAAATGCTATAAAGCAAAATGGAAGTTATCACGTTAAGATTCAAAAAATGACTGCAGATGATTACAGCCAGTTAAAAGCTAATCCTAAAATTGAAAAAGTAGGTATTCAAGAAAAGTGGTTTGAAAGTAATTTAAAAGATGGAAAAAAGATTGAAATTAATAAATACAATAAATCTGCTTTAGAATTTTTACCTAAAAGCTATAATGCAGTAAAGGGAAGACTTCCTGAAAAAGAAGGAGAAATAGCAGTTGAAAACTGGGCATTTAGTTATATGAAGGGTGACACTAAAATAGGAGATACTATAAAATTTAAGACAGATCAAGGAGAAGAAAAAAAATTCAAAATAACGGGAATTATTCAAAATCAGGCTGAAACTCAATACAACGGTACAGCTTTAGGTATGACTTATTCTACTATATTTAATATAGAAAAATCTGCAGTATATGTGAGCATATACAAAAAGGCAGGAATATCAAATACCGTATCAGAATTAAGTAATAAATTTAAAGACAACTGTATTTTAAATAAAGATTTATTGGACTATTCAGGTGAAGGCAGTAATGATTTAAATAAACAATTGTATGGTATAGCAGGTGTAATAATAGGTATAATTGTAATAGCAACTATAGCTGTCATATATAATTCTTTTCAGATAAGTGTAATTGAGAGAATGAAGCAATTTGGACTTTTGAGAGCTGTTGGAGCGACACCAGCACAGATTAGAAAAATAGTTTTGAGGGAAGCATCCATAATAAGTGCAATAGGCATTCCACTTGGGCTTTTGTCTGGAATATTTGCAATGTTTGTAGTGAGCAAGATATTTAGTATAATGTCAGATACAGCGTTTAACAATTTAAAAATAGTAATTCCTTACTATGTGCTTATTATAAGTGCATTAGTTGGAGTGCTTTCAATATATTTATCTGCATTTATTCCAGCAAGAGCTGCATCAAAGGTATCACCTTTAGTTGCTATAAGCAGCAGGACATCTATATCAAAGGAAAAGATAAGCAAAAAGAGGGGAAATATTTTAAAAAGATTTTTGAACATTGAAAGTTTAATGGCATTTAAAAATATAAAGAGAAATAAGAAAAAATTTAGAGTTACTGTTTTTTCAATGGTAATAAGTATAACACTTTTTATATTCTTTTCATCTTTTATAAATATGATGACAATTTTTACAGGTTCACAGTCTGAAGATGCAAAAATGAATTTTGAATTAATTGGTGTGATTGATAAAAATGGAGCAAGCTCCCTTAAAGAAAATATTATAAGCAAAGTAAAGCAAAGTAAACTTGTAGATAAACAATATGTATCCTATGGAACTTATTCTTCCAGTATGTTGATTCCAAATGAAAAGAGAAATGATTACTTAGTCAAGAATGCACCTAAGACTTATAGTGATGTGACTTTTGAAAATAAAAAGATGAGTTCTATAACAACATTGTTTGATATTTATGATGAGGACAAGATTAGAAGCATTAAAAGCTATATTAAATCCGGTAAAGCGGACACTTCAAATATGGCTGAGGAAAATGGTGTTGTCATAGTAAAGAATAGTATGTTATCTGTAAATAAAAAATACTATAATGGTTCAATTACTAATTTAAAAGTTGGAGATACTATTTATATTGATAAGAATATGATGTATAGACCAGTACAGGGAGAAGATTATATTGATAAGAACAAAAAGGAAAACGAAGAGTTTAATAAAGACAATATGATAAAGGTAAAAGTAGCAGCAGTAGTAGATGATGCACCATATCAATTTTATTCAGATAATATCAAACTTTTTCATATTATAATGACAAAAGATGTAATGAAGAATATTACTGGCAGAGATTTAAATAAGATGCCTGTTAAAATATCTCAAATACGCTTAAGGGATAAAAAAGATGCAGATAAGTTTAATAGTTTTATTTCACCAATATGTGATAGAGAGGGAGTAAAGGCTATTGATATATCCAAACAAGCTGAAGCTGCTAGGGGAAATACGATGCAGTTTATGGTACTTATGTATGGATTTATAGCTGTAATTTCTCTAATAGGTGCAGTTAATATAATAAACACTATAACTACCAACTTGATTTTGAGAAAAAAAGAAATAGCATCTTTGAGTGCTATTGGAATGACTTATAAAAATATAAGACAGATGATATTAAAAGAAGGAGTTTTATATGGATTATATGGTGCATTTTATGGTGGTATTGTAGGCAGTCTGTTATCCTATGCAGTATCATCGCCCATGAGAAAAATTATTAATTTTAAGTGGAATATTCCATGGAACTTGATACTTATAAGTGGATTAGCTGCAATATTCATAGGTTTAATATCTGTAATAAAACCTCTAGCTAGAATTAAAAAGGAAAATATAATAGATGTCATAAGACAAGAAGATTAAGTATAATATATTATATAGGGTTTCTAGATTAAAAATTGGTTTGATATAGGCCATGTGCTGCTAAATTTCACTGAGAATCCCATAAATTGATCTAGTAGAAGGTGGTTACATGTGGTTTGATTTTATGTTTGCTTTCGGACTTATTTGTGCTGCTATAATTGTTATGGTGGTAAAGGAAAAAAAGTCAAACAAAAAGTAAAGATGACAAGTTGATTCTCTACTTAAATAACAGTGCCATTGGCTGCGGATTTATAATTTGCACGGATAACTATTGATAAGCATCAGATAGAAAAAATATTTCATCTGGTGCTTATCAATTTGTGTATCCAACTAGACAAAGACCTTAATTAGTGTATAGAATATATTTTAAAGATATTGGGGAGGTGCTAATTTGAATAAGATATTACTTCTGGAAGATGATGAGGCACTGGCACTTGGAATTGATTTTACTCTTCAAGATGAGGGATATGAAGTGAAAAGGTGTTCCTGTGTTAGTGAAGCTAAAAAAACTTTTGACAGCGGAACGTTTGATATTGTTATATTAGACGTAATGTTACCAGATGGAAGTGGATATGATGTATGTAAATATATACGTAAAAAAAGTCAGGTTCCAGTAATATTTTTAACTGCCTGTGATGAAGAAGTAAACGTTGTTTTAGGACTTGATATAGGTGCGGACGATTATATAACAAAACCATTTAGAGTAAAAGAATTCATGTCTAGAATTAAGGCAATTTTGAGAAGAACGGAAAAAAGCAATTCTGATAAGAGTGATATATTAAAATGCGAAAATATTGTTTTAAATACAACTAAATTGGAAGCCTATAGAAATGGATGTGACATGTCTCTTTCTATGCAGGAATATAAATTGTTGTTACTTTTTATGACTAATCCCAAAAGGGTTATGAACAGGGAAGAAATACTAGACAAGCTTAGTGATGGAAGTGGGGATTACTTTGGTACAAATACCCTTTCAGTATACATAAAGAGAATAAGAGAAAAAATAGAAGATGATTCCTCAAATCCTAAGTACATAAAGACCAAAAGAGGTTTTGGATATGAGTGGGATTTGGAAGTTGAAAAGGAGTAAAACATGAGGGAGTATTATGAAAATCAGGAACTTAGGAAAAGTTCCTGTATTATATTGATTTTAGCTTTATTGTCAATACTTATAAGTTTTTATACTATTGATAAGAGTTATGAAGGAATAAAGGATAATTATGTAGATAATAATGCAGCTGTTGTTGGTAAAATAGTAAAAATTCATCCTGAATTAAAAAATGAAGTAGTGACTACTATAACAAAAGACAGCAGTGAGGAAGACATAAAAACAGGAAGACAAATATTAAAAGATTATAGCTATAGTACAGAATTAAATATAAGTTTGATGCCTCAATTGGAAAATAACTATAGAAAGTTAATTAAATCTCTACTTATTTCTATGGTTTGTTTTTTTGCAATTGTGTTTTTAACAAACACTATTTTATATATAAAAATATATAAAAAACTTGAAATGCTTATACTGGCAGCAAAAAATATACTAGATTATAATTTTGATATAGGAATTTATGAAAATGCAGAAGGCACTTTTGCAAAACTTGCCCATGCTTTTGATAACATGAGGGTAATTTTAAAAAATAATTTTTCACAAATACAGCATGAAAAAGATTTTTTAGTTAACACTTTGTCGGATATATCACATCAAATAAAAACTCCAATTTCGTCTCTTATAATATACAACGATATACTTTTAAATAGAAAAATAGATGATAATAAGAAAAATGAATTTTTAGAAAATAGCAAAAATCAATTGAATAGAATTGAATGGCTTGTAAAGAGTTTACTTCAACTTGCAAAATTAGATGCAGGTGCAATAAAATTTAAAATGACAAGATCAGATATAAATGAAACTGTAATGGAATCTTTAAAATTTTTAGAGATAAAAGCAGAAAGTAAAAATGTTAAACTTGAATTTTACCCTGGAAAGGACAAGATTGTGTTAAGACATGATCCTAATTGGATAAGTGAAGCAATTGTAAACATAATTAAGAATGCAATTGAACATACAGAATCTGGCGGGAAAGTTACTGTGTTTACTGAAGTAAGTCAGGTTTGCATCAGGATCATAGTTAAAGACAATGGAGAAGGAATACCGGAAGAAGAAGTTAAACATGTCTTTGAAAGGTTTTATAAAGGAAAAATGAATAAGAGTACCGAATCTATTGGAATTGGTCTTGCCCTTTCAAAATCCATAATTGAAGGAAACGGTGGTATGATTGATGTAAAAAGTAAAATAGGTAAGGGAACTGTTTTCACTGTTACTTTTTTAAATGCAAATTAGTATAGTCTATATGTATGGTATAGGGGTGTTGTAATAGCAATTTTTTAGATTGCTTTGAACAGTCCCATGTTTTGATTTCAAGCATTTTCAACATATTATATTGTTTTTAGTATATGTTATTTATGGTTCTGAAATTCTTTTTGAAGGTATAAGGAGATTTCATTTAAGGCTGTATCTGCTTTACTTGTGATTTTATCCATTGTAATAAATCCATGAGGAACACCCTTATATTGGGTAACTTCTACATTAATTCTTGCTCCCTTTAACTTTTTACCATAAGCTTCTCCTTCGTCTCGAAGAGGATCAATTTCCGCCGTTATTATAAGTGTATCAGGTAACTTCTTAAAGTCTTTAGCTAAAAGAGGAGATACATAAGGACTTTTTCTATCTTCTTTTTTTGGAACATATAGTGAGATATATTTTTCCATGTCTTTTTTTGAAATAGTAAGATCATTAGCAAAATAAGACCAAGACTTACTATTTAGTTCAAATATATTTGTAGATGGATATATTAACACCTGACAAGTTATAGGAGGACCATTTTTATCTCTTGCCATGAGAGAAACTGCAGCAGAAAGATTTCCGCCTGCGCTGTCCCCTGTAAGGGCTATATATCTTTCATCTCCATTTATACTTGATGCATTTTTATGAGTCCATTGGAGTACATTATATATATCATTGACTGCAGCAGGAAAAGGATTTTCTGGAGCAAGGGGGTAGCCTACAGATATTACTATTGCATTTGTATTCTGTGAAAGTTTTCTACAAAATCCCTCGTAATTATCAATACTTCCTCCAATCCAGAAACCACCGTGAGAGTAAATAATAATAGGAAGTTTGCTGCTATCTTTAGGTGTATATATACGTACTGGTATTTCTTCAGAGTTTACATTTATAGTAGTGTTTTTTATATTAGAAAATGGTATGGGGTTGTTAGACCATTTAGTTGATTGAGAATTTAAGTATTCTCTAATTTCTTTTATTGATTGAGTATTTATTGAGCTAGGGTTTAAAATTTTATTTAAGTGTAAGTTTACTCCAAGATAGGTATCAAGTTTACCATTACTTGTTTTAGTTAAGTTTTCAATAATAAAAAAACCCGCTGTTATAATTATAAATAGAATAACTGATGTTATTTTAATAAATTTTTTCATTTTATTTACAACCTCCGCTCATTGTGGAATTTAGTAATATGCATTTCTGCTGAAACAGGATATATTAAACAATGTTTGGGTCAGGTTTATTTGGTTTCTCCCTAAAATGATTTAATCTACGTTGGGTAGGACCTTCTACTACATCACCTTCATAGCTGAATCTAGAACCATGGCAAGGACAGTCCCAGGTCTTTTCAGAATCATTCCACTTCGAAACTTTTTACATAATTTTTGTCTTGGGTATACATATAAGCAGGTACATGTTTATAGTCACAATCTATATTGTATTCCTTTACTAAATTTTCTATAAATCTAATGGAATTTTCATTTGCTTCTGCATATTGTCTTGCTTTTTCCGTTCCAAATTGATTTATTAATTTATCATATATTAAATGATGTTGAGAAGTTATTTTAGCAGTTGTATGACCAGAGGTACCATTTGCTATGTTGTCTGCTTCTAATAGGGCAATTTTAAAACCTTCTTTTTTGAGTAGAAGAACACAGATAATTCCAGCTATACCACCACCTATGATTGCAACATCAACTTGTACGTCTTCTTTTAAAGAAGGATAGTTTGTTTTAGGTGTGGAGTCTATCCAGTAAGACTTCAAAATTCCTTCTATGGCATTAGGATTAGTACAACATTTATTCATAAACCTTCGCTCCTTTATATAGTTAGATAAAATTAATTTTTACTTTTGATAAAAAAATATTCAATTAAGAGATTAGGCTCAATTATCTTGAATTTTATATACATAATTTTGATTTATAAGGTAATAATATACTTGTAAAAGAATTAAGGAGGTAGAAATTATGATAACTGGCAACAAACAATTAGATACCGGAAATTTAAAGGTATTGAAGGATCAAATTGAATATGAAGCATTGATGAACAAAAAGTTTAATGAATGCTCATCAAGATGCAGTGATACACAAATAAAAGATTTGTGTAGTGAAGCTGCTCAAGTCCACAAACAAAACTTTACATCTTTAAAGTCCTATTTGGATTCACATCAATAAAAGGAAAGGGGAATAGAATTATGAATGAACAAGAACTTATGCACGACCTTTTAGCAAGCGAAAAACAGGTTATTTCAGCATATAGTACAGGAATAACGGAAGCTTCTTGTACTAATTTAAGAGATACTCTAGTAAATAATTTCAAAAATGCTCAAGATATTCAATACAAGATTTTTGATACTATGAGACAAAAGGGTTGGTATCCTACAAAAGATGCTCCATCATCAGATGTACAGCAATTAAAAAATGAATCTAATCAAATGATGAGTTCATTAAGATAGTGAAAATAAAAAACAATCTCAATTTTATAATAGAGATTGTTTTTTTAGTTTTTACAAGACCTATGGGAAGAAAACAAAAAAATTGAATTGAAATGTTTAATTTATTGTGATAAAATACATACGTAGAACGATATCATACTTATTTTAAGTTTGCTAAAGGTATTGATTTACAATAGTTTAGGGTTAGTTTTTAACAAGTGATGTTTGAGGGGCGTGGGAGTAATATGCTAGAGGTTTAATTTCCGTTCTTCACATTAAAAGAGAATAATTTCTGAAATATTCGATTAGCTTCTTATCTTGATCCTACAGTATTTATAAGGGAGTTCAATATTTTGATGCGTATATGTACCTTCTGTGAGACCTTTAAGGCATTTAAGAGATAGAAACATCTGTGAGGACACCCACCTATCAGTGTGATAGGTTTCAAGAAAAAAGCAGCGGTATTTCAGATAATATACTAAGATAAGTGAAGAGAGGTATTTATATCTCTCTTTTTGTTGCAACTAAAAGTAAATATTTTTTTAAAAGCAAGCAAATATTGTATTGAAGTCTTGCTATGAATAAAATGTATGTGTACTATTAATTTATAAGGTTACTTATAAAAATAAAAGAGGCAATAAATAGAACTAATTTTATATAATAATGATTATTTTGAAACGGAGTATATATATTTTTTTACATAAGGCACAATACATAATGAATGGAGGAAATATGAACAAATGAATAAAACATATGATTGCCTAGTAATAGGCTGTGGACTTGCAGGGGCGGTGATATCTAGGGAACTAGCAGAGCGGGCAGGTAAAAGGGTATTGATTATGGAAAAACGCAGTCATATTGCAGGTACTACTTATGATTTTTTAAATGAGGATGGCATACTAGTACATAAATATGGACCTCATATATTTCACACTTATAGCAAGCGTGTGTTTGATTATATCTCTCGATTTACAGAGTGGAGGGATTATTCTCATGAGGTTTTGGCAAATATCTATGGAAAATTGGTGCCTGTTCCATTTAACTTAAATTCTCTTTATATGGCCTTTAATTTGGAAAAAGCATGTAGGCTAGAACAAAAGCTTGTTTCTGATTATGGTATGGGTCAGCGCTTAACCATTGCAGAACTGCGCAATAATAAGGATAGTGAATTTAAAGAACTTGCTGATTTTGTTTATAATAATGTGTTCCTCAATTATACTCAAAAGCAGTGGGGTGTTACTCCAGAAGAAATAGATTCGTCTGTTATAGCTAGAGTTCCAATACTAATTTCACGTGATAATCGTTATTTCCAAGATATATATCAGGGAATTCCAGCTGATGGATACACTTCCCTTTTTGACAAGCTGCTGGAACATCCCAATATAAGTTTGTGTCTCAATACTGATGCAAACGGGCACTTGAAGACTATAGAAGATGATATATTTTTTGAAGGTAGACCATTTAGCGGTACAGTGATATATACTGGTGCTTTGGATGAATTTTTTAACTGCCAGTTTGGACGTCTTCCCTATAGAACTGTAGATTTTTTGTTTGAAACACATGATGTAACATGGTATCAGTCAAAGGGTACTATAAATTATACGGTGGATCAGCCTTTTACACGAATTACGGAGTTCAAGCATTTAACGGGTCAGAATGTTTATGGGAAGACTACTATAATGAAGGAATATCCAAAAACATATACAGGCTCTGAGGGTGAAACACCCTACTATCCTATAATTAATTCGGATAATTTTGAGCTTTACGAAAAATACAAACAGCTTACCAGTAACTTACATGATTTTTACTTGTTAGGTAGGCTTGCAGAATATAAATACTATAACATGGATGCAATAATTGAGAGGGCGTTAATTTTGGCAGATCAAATTATTTGTAGCAGGAAAGGAAATAATATTGATGAAAATAATAACATTTACAGTTCCGTGCTATAATTCAGCGGATTATATGGAGCATTGTATAGAAACTCTCCTCCCAGGTGGAGAAGATGTAGAGATAATAATTGTTGATGACGGTTCTTCTGATAATACTGTAGAAATTGCAGATGATTATGCGGCAAGGTATCCTAACATTATAAAGGCAATACATCAGGAAAATGGCGGACATGGACAGGCTGTAAATACGGGTATTAAGAATGCCTCTGGTATATACTTTAAAGTTGTAGATTCTGATGATTGGCTTGATGTACCTGGAATGTTGAAAGTTATAGATGTGCTGAAAAAACTTTATAAAGGGGGAAAGACATTAGACATGATGATTTGTAATTATGTCTATGAGCATTCCAAAGATAATACCAGCCATGTAGTTAACTATAAAAATGTGCTGCCTGAGAATCATATATTTGGATGGGATGACATAGGTAGGTTTAGGATATCCCAGTATATTCTCATGCATTCTGTCATATATAGGAGATCCCTTTTGTGTGAATGTGGACTTGAGCTTCCAAAGCATACTTTTTATGTGGATAATTTGTTCGTTTATGAGCCTCTTCCATATGTGCAGACACTTTATTATATGGATATTGACTTATATCGATATTTTATTGGTAGGGAAGATCAGTCTGTAAATGAAAAAGTCATGATAAAAAGGATAGACCAACAGCTTTATGTGAATAAACGTATGATAGACTTTTATTGCAAATTTGGGAAAATACCTAATAAACGTTTGGACAAATACATGAAAAGCTATCTTTCTATAATGATGACAATTTCTTCAGTGCTCCTTCTGATTTCTGGAGACGAGGAAAATTTCCAAAAGAAAACTGATTTGTGGGCATATTTAAGAAATATAAATAAAAAACTTTATTTAAACATGAGATATCGTTTATTTGGTATAGTATCCAACCCTCATGGGAGAGTTGGAAAGAAACTAATTGAATATGGCTATCGTTTAACCAATAAAAGATATAAATTTAATTAGAAACAAAAAAGTGATAGATAACAAAGTTAGACTTTGTTATCTATCACTTTTTAAAGCTCTATTAAAGATATTTTCCTTTACTTTTTAAGAAATTGACAAGATCCTCTTTGCTTTTGTTTATAATCAAATCTTCTGGCATATCTATTTGTTTTAACATCTTTACTGCTGCATCAAAGTCACCGATACGATAAGCAAAATGGGAATCACTATTTAGTATTATTTTTACTCCATTTTCCTTGCACAAACTTGCTATTTTGGTGCAATTTTTTTCGCTGCCTTTTCGTGAACTTACGAAAGAACTATTATTTATTTCAATAAGTATATTTTTTTCTTTAGCTTTTTTAACTACTTCTTCTGCATGGATTGGAAACTTTGGATTACCTAGGTGGCCTAAAATATGTACATTAGGGTTATCCATAACTTTTAATAGAGTAGAAGTATTTAGGTCTGGATTATTGTTTGCCTCCATTATAGGTTCGTGGATACTGGCTATGAGTATATCTAGTTTTTCTTGTATATCTGCTGATAAATCAAGATTTCCTTCATAATCTATGACATTTGCTTCACATCCATAAAGCATAGTTACACCAAAAAGTTCCCTTGGAAGTATTTTAAGGTTTTCAAAATACCATTTATGAGGAGCACCAGGCATAGAAGGCCCATGTTCTGTTGAACCTAAAAGTTGAAGTCCTATTTCACTAGCATATTTGGCATTTTCTAATAAAGTAGAATAAGCATGGCCGCTGACTATAGTGTGGGTATGCACGTCAAGAACATATTTCATTTAATATTAACTCCTTTCAAAATCAACAAATGTTGTTATACTAATTATATATTAGAATTTAGATTTTTGTAATTTAAAAATAATTATAATTAGAGCCACTTTTTACAAATTTTTATTGATGACTTAAATATTATGACAAGTTTAAGTGAAAAATCCTTAGAAGATAAAACTCAAATAGCAACCATTTTGATTTAGAAGATGTTATTATAGTATAGAAAAAGGGATGTTCATAGCGATTTGAAAAATCGCTAGTGCAACAACCCCTTGATTTAGGTAAAATTTAGAAACATCTTTTAGTATCCATACTATCTTGTACGTGTACAAGAGCTTCACCAAAACGTTGAAAGTGAACAATTTCTCTTGCCCACAAAAACTTAAGCACATCTATTACATCTGGATCATCTGTTAGAGTTATAAGATGTTCATAAGTTGTTCTAGCTTTTTGCTCAGCTGCCATATCTTCATGTAAATCTGTTATAGGATCTCCTGTAGCCTGGATATAAGCTGATGTCCAGGGAACACCATTGGCGTCCTGAGGAAAAGGAGCCCTGCCATGTTGGGTATAGTGGGAAGCTAATCCTGCTTTTTTAAGTTCATCTATGGTAGCATCTTTTAACAGTTGATATATCATGGAAGCTATAATTTCAACATGGGCTAGTTCTTCAGTTCCTATATCTGTAAGTAACCCTTTAGTTCTGCCGCTTGGCATAGTATAACGTTGATTTAAATATCTAACAGCAGCACTTAATTCTCCATCGGGTCCCCCGTATTGAGCAGAGAGATATTTAGCCATTTGAATATCCTTTGTTTTAATTTTTACAGGATACTGTAATTTCTTTTCATAAATCCACATACGTAAGTCCCCCTATTCTCCAGATTCCCAAGGCCAAGGTTCGTTTATCCAAGTCCATGGAAACTGGCTTTCAGAATATCCGAAATTAGTTAAAATGCCAAATTTGTCTTCATATTCACTTTTTAAACACATTAGTTGATTTGTGAACATATTGTAATCAGATAGAGCTCTTTTATTATCAGGGAAATTATCTAGATACAAATTTAAATCTACTGTGGCAAATTCAAGCTGTCGAATTTCATCTAGTAATTTTTTACGATCACTCATTTTATTACCTCCTACTTAATCTTCATTTTCAGGGAAAGGTATAACTAAATTCGGAAATATAGTACCTTTCTTTAATGCTATATTTAAAGGAAGCAGTCCAATATAAGGCTGCATAGGAATATAAGCCCTTGCTAATCTTTTACCTGAATTAGTAGGAAAGATAGGAGATGGCATAAATCTTGAGTTTACATGGGGAACAAATTTTGAATACACTATTTTCACCTCTTAAGTCTCTTTACAATGATAATATATTCAATACTTGTAAATTGTGTTAATATAAATTGATTTGTAAAATTTATATTAAAGGTTTTAAATGCTCCCGTTTAATGGTATAATCATCTTGTTAATGTTATTAAAATATAGTGACGGGAATTGAATGATCACGTATTTGGTAAACAAGTTTGTGTAAACTTCTGTGAGTATTTTTACTATATAATTTGTGTACCCTCCAATTATATATTTTGTATTTTATAGGAGTTTGCATAAAACTTTCTACTTTTTTAGACGGTTAAAAATGTTTTTTTGCTTCAAATGAAATTGTATTTTTTTATTTGAAGCATTTTTGTATAAATTCACTTCTAATTATACACAATAATTTTGGAGGTGTTTTTTATGCCAATAACTTTAAGTAATAAGGAAAGAATGCTTTTAGAAGATGAGAAAAGTCATGAATCCATGTGTATACAAAAATATACAAACTATGCCAATCAAACAAAGGATTCACAGTTAAAACAGTTATTTCAAAACAATGCATCAGTTGAACAAGATCATTTAAATTCTATTAATTGTATTTTGAACGGTGAGGTACCTAATTTAAACAGTAATCAAGGTACAAGTAAAATGAATACAGCAAGTATAGCTAGTTCGCCTAATATGTCACCTGTAGGTATGTGTGAAGTACGTGATGAGGATATGTGTAAGGATATGCTTATGGCAGAAAAATATATTTCAGGAGTTTATAATGCATCCATATTTGAATTTAGAGATACGAATGTCCGTAATGTATTAAACCATATACAAAAAGAAGAACAGCAGCATGGTGAAGCCATTTACAAATATATGGAAAATAAGGGCATGTATAAAGTTCAGTAAGAATATGTTCACCAAGTCTTAATGAAATTGTTGGCTGATTTTTTTGAGTTATAAGTAAAGCTGAAAGTTAATAAAAGTCCAAATTTTCATTAACTTTCAGTTCTATAAACTTCATAAGGCAAATGTTTTATGTCAAATAGGATTTTTGTTTGAGAAGTGTGGAAATACTAATTGTAAACAATTTCAAAAACAACTAAGTACAAGGTGCAGTGTAATAAAAATTTAAGTATAGTGACTTAGGGGGATTGATTTTATGAAAGATAATTATGGAAGAAATATAAACTACCTTAGAATTTCACTTACAGATAGGTGTAATTTAAGATGTATTTACTGCATGCCAAAGGAAGGAATAGTAAAAAGACCTTATGGGGATCTATTAAGATTTGAAGATATATTAAAAATCATTAAAGCAGCAGCAACTCTTGGAATAAATAAAATAAGGTATACTGGTGGAGAACCTCTTATAATGAAAGATATAGAGTATTTAATAAGGAAAACTGCCAATATAAAAGGAATTACAGATGTGGCCATTACTACCAATGGGATATTACTGTGTGACATGGCAGAGAAGCTAAAAAAAGCAGGACTAAAAAGGGTAAACATAAGTTTAGATACCCTAAAGGCAGATAAATATAAATTTATAACTAGATGTGGAGATTTGGATGCAGTATTAAGATCCATTGACAAATGTTTGAGTATAGGATTGACTCCTGTTAAAATAAATACAGTTTTATTAAAGGGATTTAATGATACTGAAATTATGGATTTTGTAGAGGTTACAAAGAATTTACCAGTAGATATCAGATTTATTGAACTTATGCCTATAGGAGAAGGAAAAAAATTATACGAGAATGATAACCTTTCTTCAGAAGTTGTTTTGCAGGAGATTCAGGATAATTTTGATGTAATTTCCCAGCCTACTTCTAAAAGTAGTACCGTTTCCCTGTATAAGGTGAGAGGCTATAAGGGAAATATAGGCTTTATAAGTCCAATGAGCTGCAAATTCTGTAAGGACTGCAATAGAATAAGACTTACGTCTACAGGAGATCTAAAGCTATGTCTTCACTCGGATAAAGTTGTGAATTTAAAACACTGCTTAAATGATGAAGAACTCCTTTTGGAGGAAATAAAACGGGGAATACTAGATAAACCTGAAGAGCATAACATGACCTCAAAGCATAAAAGTGAAAGTAAGAAAATGATGTATCAAATAGGTGGTTAATCACTGTAAATTTATACCCATAGCTGTGAATATTTTAAGTTGGGCTAATTTTTCTTGGGACAGGCTGTCTATTTGGTACGACATGGAATAGCCTGTTTTAGCCCAAATTGCAAAATGTTCACAGTTATTTTGCAATAAATTATAACTCTTTTCACCTTCCCGTATCTTTGCTCTTTTTACAGTTTCTTTTGAATCAAATTGTGAATTACCTTTTATGTTCAAAATAAAATAGTGTCCATTTCTAAAGTAAGGGGACATATCAGTTTCTTTTATCTCAGCATCTTTTGAGTTGCCTGTATTGCTGCAATAATGAATAACTTTATTATTACCTACATATATTCCATAATGCGTATATTGATATCCCATAAAGGTATCTTCAGTGCCTATTATGTCTCCATACTGAGGTTCCTTATGTACCTTGGATAGGGTAATATTATCTCCGCTTTTCACCTGAAAATATAACTTCTTTTCTTGTGGCATTTTGTAATTTTTAAAATGTAAGTTAGAGGATAGAGTAACGCAAATTTTATCATCTGTATAAAATCCATCTATAGGTGGGTTTACAAAAAGAGTTGTACCATCCACAGATGGAAAAACATAAGTGTCCATAGTTTCATTATTTTCATTTTTTACAGAAATACTTTTTATAGAAGTATCATCCCATATGATTTCACCTTTTAAAGGTATTTGAATTTGGGTGTATTTATAAATGATTGCAGGTTTATTATTTAAAGTATAAATTTTATAGCCTAAAAAACTAGCTGCAATTATTATAAATATAGATATTAATTTTATGAAAAAATGATTTTTCAATTAAAACATCCCTTATACTATTTCTAAATTATCTTTATTTGTCAGGTACGAATAGTTTTATTTTATTAGATATAAATTTTCCTTCATTATATTGTATGTAAATGTTAGCATAAATATCATTTACAGCATTAGGTATTATCCAGTTGCTCTTTATCTTTTTAATAGTATATACAGCTACTTTTTCACATTTAGGACTTTCCCTATTAGTGGTTATTACTTCCGTAGATTTGCTGTCAAAGCTTTGAAGATCTTCTTTAGATGAGTCCCCCACATTTACAGTATATGATTTAACGTCTTTATGGGTTACTTCGTTTATATACTGATTTTTATTAGAAGAAGAGATAGGAGATAAAGCGTTAGTTTCTATAATTTTATCTACAGGACCTACCTCCTTAGGGGATAATGCCCATATTAAAAGAGGAAGGACAAATAATATAAGTATTACCACCATGCACATTATGATTATATTTCCGATCATTTTTTTTGCAAAGTAGCGTAGTATAAGTTCGTTACTATAATTTTTATTTTTTATTTTTTTACTTTGGATTTGAAATAAATTTATACCAAGTAACATTGCTAAAATTCCTGCTAAATATAAGAAAAAAAGCATAATTAATCTCTCCTAAACATAAGTCATATATAAATTTTAACAGAAAAAATGATAAAAATATATATAAATTTGTTAAACTTTTAGGTATTATAGATGTATAGTAGATAATAATGGATGCTTTAAAGTTAATCTGGGGGGATTTTTATTTTGGTTATTTTAAAAATAATGGGAGCTATAATTTTAATTCTTTTAATTCTTTTAACCTTTTTATTGATAAGTAATGTAACATATAGGGGAAAGTCTACTTTTGGAGAAAATAGTATAATATATAATTTGGAAATTGGTTTATTTTTTAATATTATTTCTATAATATTAAAGGGGAGTAATAATGACAGCCATTTATCTGTAAGAGTATTGTTTTTTACTAAGAAGTTAAATATAAATTCTAAAAAAGATAGGACACAGGATGACTTGCCGTACAGTTGCTCTCACATCATACAATATATTAGAAAACTTTATGAATGTAAAGATTCTATAGTAAAGATTATTTCTATAATTAAGCCCAAATATATTAAAGTAGAGGGTAATTATGGATTTAGCGATCCTTGTATGACAGGCATATTAAGTGGAATCTTTAATATGATTTATCCATTTTTCCCTGAAAGTTCTATAAGAGTAAGCCCGGATTTTTTTAATGAAGTTTTCAATCTGCATTTAGAAGTTAGGGGAAAATGTAGAATAGTATTGCTTGCAATTACACTATTTAAAGTATTTCACATATCATGTATAAAAAAAGAAATAAGTTATTAAAAATGGAGGTATTTATATGGATATTAAAGAAAATACAGAAGTTTTATTTTCAAAATTGGAAAACTTTTTTAAAACAGAAACTGTTGTAGGTAAACCAATACAGATAGGAGATATAACTCTTGTACCTTTTATAACAGTCACCTTTGGATGTGGAACCGGTGGCGGAGAGGGAACAGATCCGAAAAGTAAGCAGGAAGGTGGAGGTTCAGGTATTGGTGCAGGAGCGAAAATAACTCCCAATGCAGTACTTGTAATGAAAGAAGATACAATTCAGATGCTGCCTATAGGTGACAAGAGTAACCTTAACAAACTTATGGAATTGGTACCGAATATAGTTAGCAAGTTGAAAAAGAAAAATGAAAAAAAAGAAAACATATAGAAAAAATTCATAAAAGGAGATAATTATGTACAAGTTAGTTGCAACAGATATGGATGGAACTTTATTAAATGAAAAACATACTTTAAACAAGAAAACTATAGACACTATACACAAAATAAAAGAATTAGGAATAAAGCTAGTTTTGGTTTCGGGTAGAGGGTTTAACAAATTAAAACCCTTTGAAGATGAATTAAATATACATGACTATGCTATATGCTTAAATGGAGTAAATTTATATAAAGATAGAAAATTAATTTCGGGACAGTATATGGAAGATGATATGCTTTATGATGTTCTGCGTATTTGTGAAGAAAAGGATGTATACTCTATATTATTTGGAGATGATGAAAAAGTTTGTGTAGACAAAATAATTGAAAATTATTCATCTATTGAACCCTATGCAGGAGAAGCAAAAGCTGTGGGAGAATTATCTGAGTTTTGCAGGCACAATAAAATCTATAAAGTAACAGCTTTTGGAGAACATGAAAAACTTATAGAGGTAGAAAATGAAGTTAAAAATAAATTTAAAGACAATATAAATGTACTTTTTTCATTACCACAATATCTTGAAGTGTTCAGTAGTAAAGTTAATAAAGGAAAAATGTTAAAAAAGGTTGCAGAGTACTGTAATATAAAAAGAGAAGAGATAATAGCTATTGGAGACTGGGATAATGACATACCTATGCTGAAATATGCAGGACTTGGTATAGCTATGGATAATGGATCTAAAGCTACAAAAGAAGCAGCAGATTATATAACTAAAAGTAATGTGGAAGATGGCGTAGCCTACGCTTTGGAGAAATTTATATTAAATGTGTAAACTAGAGGAATGTAGATAAGTATTAAATTCTCATCTACATTCCTCTAGTTATTCATTTGAAAGAGACCACTTTCACCAAATTTCTTAAAAAATTTATCCTACTTTTCCCATGAGAATACTGCACAAAAGTATTACAAGAACCAAAGAAGTAATTTTTACATATAGGTAATCACCTTCTTTAAAAAATACCAATATAGATACTGCTACCCTAAGTACAGGTATTGCCATTAAAATTAAGAGACCGAGCAATATAATTGCATATGGTTTAAAATATGCACAACCTTTTAATATTTCAATAGGTTTAGTTGGATAGTAATTTCCAGTATAACCACTATGACCAGATATTAAAAACATTAAAAGCCCTGCTAATATTACAATTGAACTTAATATGACACCTATTCTTAAAAATGTGCTTATTATAAGTTCTAGTTCTTCTGCATTTTTACCGCTTTTTTCAGTGTTATGTTGTGGCATTAATTATCTACCCCCTAATCCCTTTAAAACCATTTCTAAAGATACATATATAAGAAAAGGTATAAATATCTTTCTTATGGTTTTGCTTTTCATATTTTGCATAATTCGAGCGCCTATAGTTGCTCCTGCAAGTACGCCTAAGGCAACAGGAGCAGAAATTTTTGGATCTATATTACCTCTTAGAAGATAAACACCTGCACTGGCAGCAGCTGTAACGCCCATCATAAAGTTACTTGTGGCACTGGATACTTTTAAAGGCAATTTCATAAATAAATCCATAGCCATGACTTTAAAGCTTCCACTTCCAATTCCAAGAAGACCTGAAATGATGCCAGCACCGTACATTACTCCAAAACCACTTGGTACATTGGCTACGTTATAGTGTATATTTTTACCTACAATTTTGTCATAGTACTCACCATTTAGTTTAAGCTTTTTTGCAAGAGGGTGTGTTTTTACATCCTGAGGCAGTTCGGTCTTTCCTTTTTTAAACATAGCTAATGCGGAATACAGAAGCAGCAGGCCAAATAAAAAGTAAAGATAATTGGGGTTTATAATTCCCCCAAGAAAAGCACCAGTTATAGCACCTGTAGTTGTAGCTATTTCAAGAAACATTCCTACCCTTAAATTTGTTATTTTATCTTTTATGTAAGCTATGGCAGCTCCACTTGAGGTGGCAATGACAGATATTAGACTAGCACCTATAGCGTATCTTATATCTATTCCAAATAAAAGAGTAAGTGCTGGAGTAATAATTGTTCCACCGCCAAGGCCTAGTATGGACCCTACTATGCCTGCGATAACAGATATAATGAGAATTTCTAATGCTAATAGTGACAAAACACCATTCCCCCTATGTTGAATAAATTTTTGTTTTCAAGTATTATTATAGCAAGGAAACTTGTACATTTAAAATACATAATTAGTTTTCAGAATATATAGAAATTATATAATAGGGGGTAATATCTTTTTATGGATATTAAGCAGCTGAAGTATTTTCTAACTATTGCGAAGGAAGGTAAAATAACTAGCGCAGCTAAAAAACTAAATATGGCGCAGCCACCTTTAAGCTATCACTTAAAGCTTTTAGAGGAAGAATTAGGTGTTAAACTTATGGACAGGGGGAGTCATAAAATACATTTAACAAGTGCAGGACAAATACTTGCAAACAGAGCGGAACAAATACTTAAATTAGTAAGTTTTACCACAAAGGAATTAAAGGATTTTAAAGAAGGGGCAAAGGGAACTCTTTCCATTGGAACGGTATCTTCCTCAGGTGCTACATTATTACCAGAAAGAATAAATATCTTTCATAAAGAATATCCGGGGGTAAATTTTAATGTATGGGAAGGAAATACCTTTAGGATATTAGAAATATTAAACAGTGGATTGATAGAAGTTGGCATTGTAAGAACCCCTTTTAATACTGAAGGACTTGAAATAACTGCTCTGCCTAAAGAGCCTATGACTGTTGTATTTAACAAGGAGAGTGATTTGTTTGAACATAAAGAAAGTGTAAATTTAAAGGATTTGAAAGGTAGACCTTTGATTATATACAAAAGATTTGAAAAATTGATATTTGAGTGCTGCAATAGAGAAGGATTTGTGCCTAATATAGTTTGTAACACTGAAGATGCAAGAACAGCACTTTTATGGGCAGAAGCAGGCATTGGAATTGCGATTGTTCCAAAGACATCCTTTGATGTGGTGAAAAACGTAAATTTGAAAAGAAAAAGGATAGATGAAGCTAATTTAGAAACTAGTATAGCTGCCATATGTGTAAAGAATAGATATATTTCTTCAGTGGCTAGAAATTTTTTGCACGTTTTTTCTATGAAAAAGTAGAATATTTTAGGAGACGATTTTAATGAATGAAAAAAATTTTAACTTTAATGTTAAGGTGCTATTTTTTGTTGCTGTCTTAATCACTGCTTATTTTTACATAGACAAATTTGAAATAATTGCGCTCGTACCTTTGGCATTATGTATATATGATGGATTTTGTATATTTTCTAAATTTAAAAATAGAGATGGACTTAGAATAATTTTTTTTATGGCTACTGTTTTAACACTTATATTTGTACTTCATGTTTTGGTGGTATATGGAATATCCAATCCAATACCTATAATTATTGCATTTATAGTCACTAATTTGTTTTTTATATATAATTTAATTATTTACAAGTATTTTAAATACAGTAGATTAAGCCTTACAATTATAATTTTAGGTTGGATCATATGTGATAGTTTTCCCATACTCATGGTATTTGTATTGTCTGCAGGACTTTTAAGTAAATAATAAGTACAAAAGGAATAATATCTAATTCTTAAGCGAAAAATTAAAAAATCTAAGGCCTTTTCAAAACTCGACACCATAGGCAATGTATAATAAAAGTATTTTCATAAACAATTAAACTTTAGAATGTCACACCTAAAGTTTAATTATTTGTGGTTGTCCTGCAGCATTTTTTGTTCAAGTTTTATTTCTAATTATTTCCTTTAGGGTGTCAATTAAAATATCTACTTCGCTATAAGTATTGTATAAACCAAAGCTCAATCTAACGAGGCCTGGGTGAGAAATGTCATTGTAATTGTGTTTTAAATAGGTTATATCTTTACGAGAAAGTCTAAGAAGTCTTTGTACATAGGGTTGAGCACAAAAACAACCACTTCTAACTGAAATACCAGATAAATCTGAAAGAAGTTTTGCTGTAATTTCGTGATAAAGTCCTTTTATGTTAAAAGGAAGTATTGCAACTTTATTGCAATTTGGATTTGGGTCACAGTATAAAGTGATATTTGGAAGATTAATGATTTTACTTAAGGCGTAGTTATATATTTTCATTTCACTTTTATCTATATTGTTTAGTCCTAATTTGTCTAACATTTCAATGGCACCAGTTAAGGCAATTACACCAAGTACGTTGGGAGTACCAGCTTCATTTTTTTCAGGAGGGTCATTCCATATTACACTGTTATCTGTAACTAATTTTATAGTACCTCCTCCGCTGTATTCAGGTGATACACTACAGAAAGTTTTATTTGGCCCTATTAATACGCCTATGCCAAAGGGAGCGTACATTTTGTGTGCTGAGAAGACTAAATAGTCAATAGATTCATCCTCATAATGTTGCTTCATGTATATAGGATAATGAGGCACAAGTTGGGCACCATCTACTAAGATTTCTGCTCCATAACTGTGGGCAATTTTTGCAATTTTATATATAGGATTTTTATATCCTGTTACATTAGAAGCACCAGTTACACATACCAACTTAACCTTACCATCATGTTTTTTTAGTTTATGCCTTAAATCTGAAAGGACTAGTTTACCAGTTTCATTCACCTCCAGATAATCTACTTTAAATTTATTTCTCCAGGGCAAATCATTAGAATGATGCTCCATTCTAGTAGCTAATATAACAGCATCTTTATATAGGTAGCTAAAAATATAAGATAATTTATTAATAGCTTCAGTAGTGTTTTTTACATAGATTACTGTATTTTTTTCGGGATCACAGTGAACAAAGTTGCATATAATTTGTCGCGATGTTTCATAGATTTCAGAGCATAATTTAGATTTAAAACCGGTTCCCCTATGAATAGAAGAATAATAGGGTGAAAAACTAATTACTTTTTCCATAACATAATTAAAAGGAGGTGTAGTAGCTGCATTATCAAAGTTTATAGCAGTTACTAACTTCCCGTTTTTTAAAGGTATTTTTGTATCTACACCGGTTATTAATTCTCTGTAATTATAATTTGTTTTATCATAGGACATATTAAAATCACTCCTATAAGGTACTTATCTACAAATTGGTATATTAAAAATAATGCGA
>DAISLB010000034.1:0-24491 GCA_036820645.1 Clostridium sp. | reverse complement strand
CTATTCTAAGTTTTAAACATAATAAACGTTTTTGTTCTTTTGTGTTCTTACATTTTCTATATGCTTTTTTTATAGCAGATTTTAAAGCCAATAAAATTTGGAAGTAAAATAGGGATGATGATAGATGAAATGGACCCAGGAGCAGTACGAAGCATACCTGAAAAAGAGGGGACAGGAAGTAGAAAAACCAAAAGAAAAGGCTCAGAAATACAAAAATAAAGGTGTTTGGTATGATGGCTTGTACTTCAGGAGCCAGCTGGAAATGAGAAGGTATTGCCAGTTGAAGATCTTATTCTATTCTGGGGAAATAGCTGGATTTGTACCTCAGCCGAAATTTATTCTTCAGGAAGGTAACAGTGAAGAAAAGGCAATAACGTATAGTGCTGATTTTTTAGTATTGCATAATGATGGAAGTTATAGTGTTGAAGACACTAAAGACTATGAATCTGAGCAGTGGAAAAGAACGTACAAGCAGATCAAGCTTAAATATCCGGGTATTGATTTAAAAGTGTTAAAAGACATGTGAGTTAATGCACAAAGTGAAAATATGACACAGTGTACAATAACCACAAATATATAAGATTATACTATTATAACTATTGTACCTATAGTAACAAGGTTACTTAACTCAATAACTTGGTTATTAAACATTCTTATGCATCCATTAGAGATACTTTTTCCAATTGAAGAAGGATTATTTGTATCGTGGATTCCATAGTCTCCATAAGGTATATTTGAACCTAACCATCTTGCACCAAATGGACCACCTGGGTTTATAGCACGATTAATTATTTTGAAAGTCCCTTTAGGAGTTGGTGTAGATGGCTTTCCGACTGCAATCTTGTAAGTTTTGTAAATATGATTGCCTTTAAGTAAAGTGAGAGTGTGAGCTTGAGTATTTATGTTTATATGATATATGGCCCTGTAAAATTGAGCGTATGGATAATAAAACATTGTTCATGTCTCCTAAATATAATTATATAAACATAATATTTATAATTGTATTAATTTGTGAAAATTTTATGAAGAAGGTGAAAGCAATGATAATAACTGAGTTTTACAGGCAGAAACTAGCACAGTTAGAGAGATATATTGAGAATGCGGAATTAGAAAGAGATTTTAAGAAGGCAGCCAAGCTGCAGGCTAAAAAATCTGATATTGAAAAGAGAATTAAAGAAATATAAAAACTAGGAATTAAATTCCATGGCAAAAAAAATTAAGCTAAGAAATCTAATATTATTCTATATGATATTATGTGCAGAATTTAATTATTTATACATGGAAACTTAAGGAGTGATGCCGTGAAAGTATTAATAGAATTTGTAGCTTTATATATTGTATCCATGGGTGTATTTGTAGGAATAATAGCCGTGGGTGTACATGTATTTAAAACTAGAAATAGGCAATAAATTGCGTAGGGGAGGGAACGCTTGTGTTAGATAAAGAAGTGTTTAAAGAGTCCAAATTTTGATGAAAGAGTCCAGACAAGTTCTACAGGAGAAAGTGCAGCAGAAAAAGGCATTGTAAGAGAAATTGAAAAACTTGAAAATGAACTTGAATATGTAGGAAGGAAACTCCGTGAAAATAGGGCTAGAATAAGAGAATTAAATAGGAAAATAGCTAAATTGAAAAAGGTTTTAACTGTTCCTCCACTTTCTCAGGAAAGTATGGATTTTATAATTTATAAGTATAAGGTTAGTGTGGATGGCAGGTGTAAAAGTGTAGACTGGATAGCCAATGAAATGTACGGAGGGGTTAGGAGTACGGCTTACAGGAAACGTGAAGAGATTGTAGGGAACATAGCTCAATGGGCAAATATACATGGCGATAGCTAAAGAAAAGGCCGTCGTTTTTTTATAATTATTTCAAAATATATTGACACCACATATGACATCATAATATAATGATATCAGGGGGTATATAAAGAATGTCAAGATTTGATAAACTAATAAAAGAAATAAAAAATCTATCAAGTGATATGAGATTTCAAGAATTAAAAAAAGTATTAGAGAGCTATGGATATATAGGCAAACCTCCTAAAAGCGGAAGTAGTCACTGGACGTTTAGGAAAACAGGTAGAAATCCAATTACTATACCATATAAAAAACCTGTGAAAGTTACATATGTAAAATTAGTAAGAGATATAGTAGAATCTGAGGAAAGAGGAGAATAAGGATTCATCCATATCTAGTTTGATAAAATAAATAATGTGAATAATAGGCAGTAATATATTCTGAAGGAGGAATAAATTGTGAAGAATATAGAATACTATATGAATCTTAATTATAAGATTGAAATTATAAAAGATGAAGAAGGAGGATATGTATTAAAGTATCCAGAACTAAAAGGATGCATTACTTGTGCAGATACAATTGAAGAAGGAATAGAATCTTTAAAAGATGCAAAAAAGAGTTGGATAGAAGCAGCACTGGAAGATGGAATATCAATACCAGAGCCATTGGAAGAAGAAAATTTTTCAGGACAATTTAAATTGAGAATGCCTAAATCATTGCACAAAGAATTAATGGAGAAATCCAAAAAGGAAGGTATAAGTATGAATCAGTATTGTTTGTATCTTTTGAGTAAAGGTATAGGAGTTCAAAGTAAAAGCTAAATAGTAGAATAAATAAAAAATCGTGGGACAAAAACGAGACAAATTTGAAACAAAAATGGGACTTATTTGGAACAAAATTTGTGAAAAATGTTATATACTATATATAGTCGATTATGGCTAAAATGAAACATCAGGGATTACACTGGTGGCAACTCATAGTGAAAAATTCTTTGGTATACCTACAGCTCCAGGGTTAAATGGAGCTACCAATGTGGGAAACCGCAAGTAAAATTTAACATTATATGTTGTATAAACGAATATAAGCACTGGTTAAACTGGTGCTTATTCTTATATTTTTTATAATTTTAAGGAAATTTTAAGAATATAGATATAATATAATATAAATACCTAAGGTACTTACTTTAAAGATAATATTTTATTCATATGTACGACATGAAATAACACAATTACCTAATTGTGTCTGCGGTTGCAGGGCACATAAAACTTAAGTGCAACTGCCATAAGACAGTATATAAAATTAGATTCCCGATTATTATTGTAAAATAGGCATCCGTCATTTAGGGTGCTTATTTTGCATGTAGTAAAAGTAGAGTGGAATTGTTCTCCACTCTACTTAGTTTTTAATAATAAGTTGGTCTTTTAGTGCAGATTGTAAGACTTGAGAAAAATTAATCTTTTTTTCTTCAGCTATTTTATTTAACCATGAAGGAATCGTTAAAGTCTTTTTTACTGCTTTATTTGCCATTTCTTCACGTATTAAAGGCATATAAGCCTCTATAGGAACAACAAAACTTCCTGGTTGTGTTTTAATTTTTCTGGTGGTGTAGGTGCTGGAATTTCATCATTATCATCTTCCATACCATATAAATGAAGTTCCAGTGCATCCTTTGCCATTGTTAGGGCTTCAGTTAAGTTGTCACCTTCAGTTATACAACCGGGTAAATCAGGAAATGTTATACAGTATCCATCATCTTCTGAGGATTCTGGTAAAATCCCACATAAGTGAGAAAGCTACTAAAAATATTGTAAAAAAGTCAAAAAAAAGATAAAAATCATGCAAAAACATCCTAATGTAAATCATGTAAATATATACAATTCAACTATATTGGGTATGCATAATTATTATAAAGTAGCAACGCATGTGAATATAGACTTTCATAAAGTATATTTCTTAGTCAGCCAGAGCTTTAATAATAGACTATACCGAATACGAAGTGATACAGGTCTAATATCTAAAGCATATGAAAAATTCTATGACAAATATAATTACAAAAAATGGTATATAGCAGAACTAGGGTTATTTCCTATAGCTGGAATTAAAACATCAAACGCTATGAATTTTAAGCAAGAAATTTGCAATTATACAGAAGAAGGTAGAAAGAAAATCTATGATAATTTAAAAGAAATAAACTATGAAATGCTACGTTATATCATGAAGAACCCTGTACAAGGTCAAACCACAGAATATAATGATAATAGAATATCGTTGTATGCAGCTCAGAATGGAAAGTAACTGGTAAAATTTTAGAAATAGGCTTGGAAAAGGTAGAGATTATCTCAAAGCCTTACCTATTCCTATTTAAAAATTATTATGCTTTTTATAAATTTATGAAAATATGTGAATTATGTTAAATGACTGGCATTTTTGTAACAAAATTGTAACAAAAATATGAAAAGGAGAAAAGATATGAATGCAATAAGTAGTACTTCAAGCACCGATTATTTATATGAGCTCGAAAAAATACAACAGGCAAAGACTTTGGAAAAAATTCAAGCAAAGAAGCAACAAGAGCAACAAAATAATGATACTATTAACATTAGTCAACAAGCTATTCAAGCATCAAACACGACTACACAAAGCATATCAAGTAGCAGTCCTTTAGATAGTTTAGTATCTGATGGAACAATTACTCAGACTCAGGAAGATTCTATTAAAACGGCTCTTCAAAAAGCAATGGAAGCTAGCCAAGTATAACTAAAACACAAGACGGAGTAATAAGTACTTCAGATAGCTTAGTGTCTGTAGAAAAAATTACCTAAACTTAGGAAGGTGTAATTCAATACTTTTGAGAATTTGATAAAGAGATTTTATCCTAATTTATATAGCTATTTAATATAACTATATGGACTATTCCATTATTATTAAGATGGAATAGCCCTATTTAACATAACAATTAAAAAATGAATAATTTAACGTCAGTTCGACGGAAGTTTATGTGATAAATCATGTAATATCAATGCCTATATAAGAATGTATTATTTTAAAGTATACTAAAAAGCCAAAATATAAAACTATTGTTTATATAATTATAAAAATAGTATATCCTGTAGTCTTACAAATATTGAAAGCACTAAGATTTTTCATTGAACTCACGTTAATTTACTTGAATACCATATTATTCAAAATCTGAATTTTACGATAAAAGTATAATAAATATAAGAAACAAAGAAAAAGTTAGTTAATTAAGAATTTCAGGAAGTAATGGGGAACTAAGTAGGAGCTGTGGAGTAAATAAAATATTGCCAAAGTGTAATATAATAATATTGTAGACAGTTGTGGGAAACCGCAAATAAAAATTAATATTATATGTTGTATATGCAAAGATAAGCACTGGTTAAGACGGGTGCTTATTCTTATATTTTTTATAATTTTAAGGGAATTTTAAGAATATAGATATAATATAGTAAATGTCTAAGATAATAACTTTGGTGATAATATTTTATTCACATGCCCGACACGAAAATAACACCTTTATTCAATTGTGTCTGTGGTTGCAGGACACATAAAACTTAAATGCAACCACCACAAGACAGATATTAAATTGAATTTCCTTAAAAATCTAGAATGAAATAAGCGTAGTTCATAATAAGTACGTTCAGCCTTACACTTTCTATATAGTAGATTCAATTATAAATCAAGTAATATCAATGCATTAAGTAAATTGACATTATTTCAAAAGTGTAAGGTTAATTTGAACTGCGCATTAAAATATATCTAATCTCTAATGAGAGAAATTCAAAATAAAGTTTAAAGTAATTAGATTTAATTTTTATATTTTAAGGAAATTTTAATAATGGACATGTAATATAATAATTGTCCTAAGGAAGTAACTTTAGAAGAAATAAAAATAATATAATAGGATCTCTTCAATTGGCAATATTATAAAATTAGTAATTTGAATAGGTGGTGATGATGGTATGACTATGACTGTAGAATTAACTAAACAAGAGTTAGAGGAATGTTTGAATACAGTAGAGTAATGAATTACTCTTACTATTCTGCAATTTAACCAAAGACGGTTGTAAGTCTGTTTGAGAAATACAGAACACAGGTAATAGATTAAGAAATATTAATTTATATTTAATATATTACTCTTAATAGTGAAAGATTAAAATAAAATTAAGGTCGTAATACCAAATAATAAAATTTAATTTGTGCATATAATATAATAATTGTCTTAGAAAAATAAAAGCAATATAAAAAAGCAATATAATAAGTCTACTTTTATTTTATTATATAAATATGTTTATTATATTTGTGTCTGTGGTTGCAGGGCACGTTAAATTTAAATGCAACTCCCATAAGATAGTATATAAATTAGAGCCCCTTTGAAATATAGAGTGAAGTAGGCATCCTCCATTCCGGGTGCTTATTTTGTGTTATAAAAAATACGCTAATAATTATAATATATTGAGCCCCCAGAGAGCCGTATGTAGGAGTAGATCCCTATGTACGGCTCTCTTTTTTTATTTATAAGGAGTTGAATTAAATGAGTCAAATAAGGTGTAAAAGCTGTGGTAAGTTACTTATGGAATCAGAGGGCAATGCAAATATAGAAATAAAATGCACTAGATGTAGGAATATAAATAAATATACTATAAAGGAAAAAATATGAGTCACAATGAGTTTGAGAGAATGATAGAAAACAGGAGTTACAAGAGGGTTAGGGGCGCTTTAATGCAGAAATGATTTAAATTTATTAAAAAATTTGCTTATCAATACCATAAAAAGCAATGTATGTTTCGTATATATAATTAGAGGTGATAAAATGAAAGTGAATCCAATTATCAAATCTAATAATAAATTCCACAGAAATTTAAATAATGAATATGAAAATAGACATAGAAAGAATGACGAGATGGGCATATTGTTTTATGAAATTCTAAAAAAATATATATTAGAAGGTATTGAGGAAAATAATAATATGTAAGTAAAGACAAATATGAAGCATCCTCCGGGCTTATTATCTCTGGAGAAATCAGCTTTTCGTAGAATAAAGCTCAGAAAGTTTCCTATGAATGATGTTATATTAAATAAGATATCTGTTATTGAAATTGGAGAAAGAATGTTCAGATATTTTTATAGAATATGGGACAAATTCAGATATAAATATAAAGATAAATCAGAAATAGTAGGAGCATCAATGGTTAGTAGTAGCTGTTGATGCTTATTTTTATGGTTAAGAAAAAAAGAGTTGTGGTAAAATATATATTAATAAGGGGCGTGAGAGTTATGGAAAAAGAATTTAATATAACAGGGACCTGCATACCTGAAATGCATTATATGGTAGATATATCAAATAAATTAGATAAAGTATTTAAACTTGTTCAAAAGGGAAAATATTTTGTAATAAATAGGCCAAGACAGTATGGAAAGACTACTACTTTGTATATGCTTGAAAGAGAGTTGAATAAAAATGAGGAATATCTAGTTTGTTCTATAAGCTTTGAAGGGGTTGGAGATTTAATATTTGAGGAAGAGCATTGTTTTGTAAGAGCATTTTTAGAAATAATAGCTGATAGTTTATATTTACAGCACGAAGATTTGGCATCTTTTTTGGAAGAAGAAAAAAAGAATGTAGTTACTTTTAAAGATTTATCAAAAGCTATAACAAAATTTATTATAAAAGTTAATAAAAAAGTAGTACTTATGATAGATGAAGTAGATAAAAGCAGCAATAATCAGTTGTTTTTAAGCTTTCTCGGGATGCTTAGAAATAAATATTTACTTAGAAATGCAGGAAAAGATAAAACTTTTCACAGTGTAATACTTGCAGGAGTACGCGATGTTAAGAGCTTAAAAATTAAGATAAGACCAGATGAAGAACATAAATATAATAGTCCATGGAATATAGCTTCGGATTTTGATGTGGATATGAGCTTTTTCAAGGAAGAAATAGAAACTATGCTGGATGAATATGTAAAAGATAAGGGTGTACAACTGGATAAGGAGTACTTCGCAGAAAGGCTGTATTTCTATACTTCGGGTTATCCTTTCCTTGTAAGTAAACTTTGTAAGATAATAGATGAGAAAATAATGCCAGAAGGTAAACTTAAGTGGAAAAAAGAATATATGGATATGGCTGTAAAGAAGATTTTGGAAGAAAGTAATACTAACTTTGACAGTTTGATTAAGAATATTGAAAACAACAATAAGTTAAAAGAAATGGTAAAAGATTTAATTATAGATGGAAATAAAATTAGTTATAATATGAATAACCCAATTATAAATACGGGAATGCTTTATGGAATATTTAAAAATGAAGACAATAATTTAAAAATAAATAACAGAATATATGAGCAGATAATATATGATTACATGAGTTCTTTAATAGAAACCTCAACTGATGTGGGATTTTATAATGAAAAGTCAAATTTCATAAGAGAAGACGGAAATCTTGATGTAAAAAAGGTACTTTTAAAATTCCAGCAGTTTATGAAGCATGAATATTCAGAAAAGAGGAAGGGATTTTTAGAAGCAGATGGAAGATTATTATTTTTAGCTTTTATAAGTCCAATAATAAATGGAACAGGATTTGCTTTTAAAGAAGTACAGGGTGGAGAAGAAAAGCGTTTTGATATAGTTATAACCTATAATAAAAAGATGTATATATTAGAACTAAAAGTATGGCATGGGGAAGAATACCACAAAAAAGGACTTATGCAGCTTGGAGAATATCTTGAGCAGTATGGATTAAGTGAAGGATATCTTTTGATATTTGATTTTAGAGAATCTAAGGGCGAAACAGGAAAAATAGATGAAGTCAATGTTAAGATAGGAGATAATGAAAAGAAAATAGTTGAAGCTTATTGTTAAGTATTTTAAGTTATTAAAAGTAATTCATATGAGCGAGGTGAATTTATTGAATAAAGGGAAATAATACTCAAAAATATAAAGAAAAGGGGGCACATATGAATGATGTTATATTAAATAAGATATCTGTTATTGAAAGATGCATAAACAGAATAAACGAAGAATATAAAAATAATCCTGAAAATTTAAAAAACTATATTAAAAAGGATTCTATTATTTTAAATATCCAAAGAGCTTGTGAAGCATCCATTGATTTGGCTATGCATGTAGTTTCTGAAAAAAAACTTGGCATTCCACAAAATAGTAGAGATGCATTTGAAGTATTATTTGAAAACAATATTATAGATGAAAAACTTATGAGTAATTTAAAATCCATGGTTGGCTTTAGAAATAGCTGTCTATGATTATCAAACTGTAAATTTGGACATAGTTAGAGAAATAATTGAAAAACATATATATGATTTGAAAAAGTTTTCAGAACATATGCTTACAATTTTATAATAAAGCATAATAGATGAAAACCAAATTTTCATATGCTAAGGTAGAAGGAATAACTACCTATATGTCGTATTACAATATAGGTGCCATTTATGATGTACTAGGTTTTAGAGAAAAAGCTATAAAATAGTATAATATGTGCGGCAATTATGCACCTTCCGTGAAAAGAATCTCTATGATGTAAAATTCAACTCCAATGGTGCAAATTCTGGAATTTCGATTTTTACATTTAACCCAAAATAAATATGGTAAAATATATATTAATAAGGGATGTGAGAGTTGTGGAAAAAGAATTTAATCTTACGGGGATCTGCATACCAAAAATGCACTATATGGTAGATATATCAAGTAAATTAGATAAAGTTTTAAAACTTGTCCAAAGAGGGAAGTATTTTGTAATTAACTTAAATATAATTTTCAATTATTATATAGAAAAGGGGTAGAATATATGAATATATTAGTTACAGGAGGAGCTGGTTTTATCGGACGTTGGATGGTAAAAAAACTATTACAAGATGGACATATAGTTATAGCGTTTGATAATTTATCTAACGGAAGAATTGAGAATATACAGGAATTTAAAAGTAATTCTAATTTTAAGTTTATAGGTGGAGACATAAGAGATGAAAATAAGTTAAATGAAATATTTAAAGAAAAATATGATATAGTGTATCATCTGGCTGCATCTATAAACGTTCAAGATAGCATTGACGATCCAAGAACCACTTTTTATAATGATACAATAGGTACATTTAATATACTTGAGAGAGCTAAGATACAGATGTTTGGTAAAAATGGAAAAATGGATGGAGATGGCTGGATTCTGGATTCTTCAGAAGATACCTACCCTTGTAAAGTCGTTTTTATGAGTACATGTATGGTTTATGATGCTGCAGGGCAAGATGGAATAGATGAAAAACATCCGGTAAAACCTGTATCACCTTATGGTGGAAGTAAAATAGCAGCAGAAAGTATGGTACTTTCCTATTACAATGCATATGAACTTCCAACAGTAGTTGTAAGACCTTTTAATACTTATGGACCATTTCAGAAAACTGGAGGAGAAGGTGGAGTGGTTGCTGCATTTATAAATAATTCATTACGGGGAAGAAATATAAATATATATGGCTCTGGTGAACAGACTAGAGACCTTCTATATGTTAAGGATTGTGCGAATTTTTTGGCAATGGTAGGGTATTCTGATAAAGTTAACGGCCAGATAGTTAATGCTGGTACCGGAAGAGACGTTACCATAAATGAATTAGCTCAAATTATTACAAAAAATAGAGCCAAAATAAAACATGTAAAGCATATTTACCCTCAAAGTGAAATTATGAAGCTAAAATGTAATTATGAAAAGGCAAAAAACCTTATTAATTGGGAACCTGAATATACGTTGGAAAATGGAATTGAAGAAACTGAACAATGGATAAAAGGAACTAAACTGTTAAAATAGTACCACAGATGTGTAAATTTTGCAATTTCTGTTTTTATGTTTAATCCTAAATAATTATGATAAAAGATACTAGTAAGGTATGAGGATTATAGAAACATCAGCTGATGTGAATTTATTGAACATAGATAAAGAAAGAGTAGCTACCTATTTTTCGCTTCCAAAAATGGAAACTGGTTTATCTAAAGGTTTCAAGACTTGTCCATTTGACTTTCATTGATCTTACCAGTATAGATTTTATGCGGGTTTACGAGCTGGAAGCCAAAAGCAGGTAACTAAAATAATGGAGTTCTTACGAAAAATATTATACCACAGTAGAAAGGACACAGTATAATGAAACAATTTATATGCCAAATCAATAAAGAACTTATTGATTTGGGTGCCGTGGAAATAGATAAAACATTGAAGAAATTAATACCTGAAAATGTAGATGAAATTAATGTGAAAATTGATGATAATGATTCAAAACTTTTTAAAATAGATAGAAGTCAAAATGTAATAACAGGTAGAGGAATTAAAGGCTTTTTTAAAAATGTAAAAAATGAAAGGGCAATAGTGTCATACAATAAGAAAAATAATGAAGTAGTGCTGAAGAATTTTAATGAAATCAACAAGAAGGATGATATATTTAATTCTGTTAAAAATCCTTCTGAAACATATAAAAAGATAAAGGATCTAGTAACGTTTAACTTTGGAGATGAAAAATGGATTCAAATATATGAACTTGTGAAAGATTTTGCAGTTGTACCTAATTTTGATGAACTTTTATCTAAGAATCATATGAGGGAAATGAACTTATTTGATTATCAAATAAGGACAGTTAAAGAAGTACTCAAAAAATTTAGGGGCAGGGCACTTCTGTGTGATGAAGTCGGACTTGGAAAAACTATAGAAGCATGTACTGTTATGATGGAATATATTATTAGAGGATTTGCAAGGAAAATATTAATACTTGTTCCACCATCACTAGTTGAACAGTGGAGTAATGAACTTAAAAGGAAATTTAATCAAGATTTTATAACAAGTGATGATCCTAAATTTAAGAAATGGGGAGATGAAGCATGGGAACATTACCCTAAGGTTATTTCCTCCATAAACCTGGCAAAGAGAAAACAGAATAGTCAGCATATTTTGAAGATACATTATGACATGATAATTGTGGATGAAGCCCACCATTTAAAAAATAGGAAAACTGTTGCATGGAATTTTGTAAATAAATTACATAAAAATTCAATACTACTTTTAACAGCAACTCCTATTCAAAATAATCTTGAAGAATTATATAATCTGATAACTCTCCTAAAGCCGGGTCAATTGAGTACATATTCAGATTTTAAAAAGAACTTTGTCAAATCGGGAGAATTAATGGAGCCTAAAAATGTTGAAAAATTGAGAACGTTGGTAGCAGATGTTATGGTGAGAAATAAAAGAAGTGATGTAGATATAAAATTTACTAAAAGATATGCTAAGACTATAGAAGTTAGACTATCGCCTATAGAAAAGAAATTTTATGATTTGATAAGTGATTTTGTACGGGATAACTATAATCAAGGCGAAAAAGGTATGTCCCAATTTACTCTTAAAATCATTCAAGAAGAACTGGGAAGTAGTGTCTATTCTGTTATGCCAACTCTTGAAAAATTATTAAATAATGAAAGTATTTCTATAAAAAGTAGAAAGAGCATAGAGGGTTTTATGGATATTGCAAAAGAGATTGCAGATAGAAAGTATGAAGAGAATACAAAAGGAAAAGAACTTATAAAGATAATAAATGATTTTGGTGACAAAGTTATAGTATTTACAAAGTATAAAACTACAGTTGAATTTTTGAAAAAGTTATTAAAGCAAAATGGTTATGAAGTTGCAATATTTCATGGAGGAATGACAAGAAGGGAAAAAGAGAATCAAATTGAGTATTTTAGAGATGGAGGACAGGTTCTTATAAGTACTGAAGCAGGAGGGGAAGGTAGAAATCTTCAATTTTGTAACGCTATAGTAAATTATGACCTCCCATGGAATCCAATGGCTATAGAGCAGAGAATAGGAAGAATACATAGAGTAGGGCAGAAAAGAGATGTTTATATATTTAATCTTGAGGCTAAAGATACTATAGAATCCTATATACTCAATATTTTAGATAAAAAAATAAATATGTTTGAACTTGTAATTGGAGAAGTTGATATGATATTGGGAGATTTAAATGAAGAAGATGATAGCTTTGATGATTTAATTATGGACATATGGGCTAATTCCAAGGATAAAAGTGAATTGAAGGGTAAGATGGATGAACTTGGAGATAAATTATTAGATATGAAAAATCAATATATGAAAGTTAAAAATGTGGACGAAGAAATATTTGGTAATTTATTTAAGGCAGGTGAAGATAAATGACGGATTTGCAAGTATTTGTAACAAAATTTTTTGATGCTTTAGGAGCTGCTGTGGAAGAAGTTGAATATTCACTTATATATGTCATTATACCTGAGGAGTATGATGGTGTGTTTGGAAAAACTGAATTGAAGTTGTGTTTTGATTATGAAGTTTATCTTGAAAATCCAGATTATGAATTTGTCACCTTTGGAAGTTTTATTTTAGATAAGATTATAAACTTGAGTTTTAAATATTCCAGCGCCAGCATAAGATATGTTTTAATTGATAATTTAAATGTAATAGAGCCTGAGAAAAAGATAAAAAACTTTTTAAATAAAGACCGGTGTAATATAGAAATTATAGAACAGGATAAAGTTATAAATTATTTTGCAAGGTATAGTTTTAAGGTAAATTATATCTCTGATAATGTAGTAGAAGAATTTGAAAATGTGGTAATTGATATGAATAATATCTGCATTTCAAATGATTTTTCTAAGAATTTAAATAGTATATTTTATGAAACAAAGCCCCAATATGATTACCCATTAAATTGCAGCGTAGATTTTTTAGAAGGATTTAAAAAAGCAGTAAAACAAATAGAAAGTATCAGCAAATTTAAATCTAATAATTTTATCAACACATCAGCTAAATATAAAGAAACGGAGAGAATTAATGAATATTATCAATCATTGAAGATTGAAGCGGAAAAAAGGATGAAAAGGAAAAATCTGAGCCAGGAAAAGATAAATGAATATAAACACAAAATAAAGCTGTATGATATTGAAAAAGATAGACAATTAAATGAAATCATAGAAAGATATAATGTAAAATCCGAAATTGTTTTTCAAAATACCGTAGTTTATGCAGTTCCCGTAATATATTTTAAGTATAAGTTAACTTCCAGAAATGAATCAGACCAGTTTGATAGTTGCTATTTTAACAAGATAACTAAAACCTGGCAATAATCATTCATCTGGATTATCGAAGAATGTTGTTTCACAATTATTAAATTAAATTTAAGAACAGTCAAGAATGGCTGCTCTTTTTTTATATAATTTCAATATTTTGCATGAAAAATTATATAGAATAAAGTATTAACGTATGTTAATATAAATTTAATAAAATATTAATCGAAAATTACAACATTTTGAAACTTGGATATGAGGAGGCGTTAAGGTGAAATTTTGTGTTAAGTGTGGAAATAAACTAGAAGACAATGATATGTTCTGCCCAAAATGTGGACAGAAATCCGGGGTAGAAAATGGACAAGATGATGATGTAGGAAATACTCAAACTTTTAATACTGGCCTTATAAATAAGCAAAATAGTGAGTCTCAGTTTAAAGAAGATCTTAATAAAGAAGATTTTAATGATGATGAAGAAGTAGAAGATGGCAGTATATTTGATACATTTAGAAGAAAGTTAGGCTTGAATAAAAAAGCCGCGGTAATTATAGGAATAGGTATTTTATGCATTACAATATTTGTATCTTTTCTAATAGGTAACGCAGGCAGCAAACCTTCTAATGTAGTTTCAAAATTTCAAAAAGCAGTTGCATCCAGTAATAAAGGACAATTAGTTGATATTCTTTATTGCAGCGATAATAGGTTAAAAATAGACGAAAAGAGTGTAACACCTTTAAGTAATTATTTTAAGGACAATCCTTCTTATTTAAATGAGGTTGTAAGCCAATTAAACAATGAAATAATTAGATCTGATGGAAATTTAAATTTTAATTCCAAAGGTAAATTCGGTATAGTTTATGTAGGAAAGAAGTATTTATTTTTTAAAGATTATAAGATAGGAATAAAACCATCGTTTATAACAGTAAAAACGGGAATAAAGGATGTACAATTTTCTTTAAATGATACCCAAGTAGCAAAAAGTGATTCAAAAGATTTTTCTAAACAGCTTGGACCTTTTATTCCTGGGAAATATAAACTTAATGCAGACTACAAAAACAGTTATGAATCTTTAAATGAATCTCGTGATATAGATTTTATGAATTCAAACGAAGATACGGCAAATGTAGAAGTGTTTAAAGATGTTTCTTATATCAATATAAACAGTGATTATCCAGATGCAGAAATATATTTAAACAATAAAGACACTGGAGTTAAGGCAAAAAATGCTACCAATTTTGGACCGATGACTGCTAATTCAGTTGTATATGGTATCGCATCTGTAAGCGGTCAAAAACTCAGAAGCAATGATTATATATTAAAAAATGGCGATGATTATATAAAACTTGATTTCACTGAATCTCAAAATAGCATGCAAATTGACCAGTACAAAATGCGCAATTTAATATATTGGTATACATATTATTTTACACAAGCTGTAAACACAGGTGATTTTGAAGATGTTGAGGATTATTTATATCCTGGAAGTTCACTTTATAATGCACAGAAAAGCTATGTGGCAAGTACTTATGAAAAAGGCATAAAAGAAAATATTAAATCATTTAATGTAATTTCATACAGCTTAAGTGATGATAAAAAATCAGGAACTGTAAGTACAGAAGAGGTTTATGACATATATCAAAATAGTGATACCGAACCTAGTACTAAGACTTTTCATTATACTTACACGTTCACGTACAATGATGAGTTTTCTGGATATCAGCTTTCTGGCATAAATTAGTAACTAGTACCTTCAAGGTGCCAGGCACCGAAAAGAAGATATTGCTAAATATTTATCCTTAATTTACGATAATATAAGTATAAAAAATTATTGGAGGGATAGATATGGATATAGCAGCACTATCAGTGGCAATGAGTCAGTCAAGCGTACAGCAGTCAGCTGGTATACAAGTTGCAAAAATTGCTATGGATGCAGGAAAAGAAAATGCGACTAATATGACAGAAATGATAAGTAATTCTGCAGTAAATCCTAATTTAGGTAATCGTCTAGATGTAAGGGCATAACCCCAGGGGTGTAAAAATTGGTAATGAATCAAAAAGAGGAATTAAGGCAAGAACTGGAGGAAGAACTTCAGTGGGTGAAGTATAGACAGAAAATGCTGGATATTATGGAGAAAAAGCTGCTGAAAATGCGAGAAATGGCAGAACGAGCTAAACAGGATAATCTTGACGAAACATATTTAAAAGTTTTAAATGATAGAATAAATGATTTGGCAACACAGGTTAGGGCGCTAGATGCAGAAAGCAGAAAAACAGAAGATAGAAAAATATTAGAATAGGCAAGGTGCCTGTCACCTGAGCGGGATGCTAGTGTTCCCTCATGGTGACAGGCACCTTTGTATTAAAGTAATTTATAAATTATACGAAAAATAAATAATGGGATTACAGGATAACTATCTCAAAAGTGCTATATGAAGGTGGCTATGTGATAGCTGATTATAAATAATTATGAAATAATATATAGTATATAGAAGGGAAGGTATATATGATAAGTGGGATTTCATCTAATGGAGGTATACAGACAATAACTCAAAGTAAAAAGGATACATCTCAAGACGAGATAAAATCACTTGAGAATCAAAAAGATCAGCTTGAGAAGCAATTAGATAATATAAAAAATGGAAGTGGAGATACTAACGCTAAACAGCAGTTAATGAAACCTATTCAGGAACAGATACAACAAATAGAGGCTGAAATACAACAAAAACAAGTAGAGAGTGTTGATAGTAAAAATGATCAATCTGATGATAAGAGCCAAACAAATACTAAATCTAATAGTATTAACACTCAAGGTAACAGTAAATATTCTGGAGAAGATTTATTGCTTGATGCATCAAAGATATATAAACAAATTAAAACTGTTAATTCTGTGAGAAGTGGTTTAATAGGCAAAGCTAATGAACTAAATTCAGATGCAGATATGGATGAGATGGTGCATAATTCCAAAATGGCTGAAATTGATAGAGGTAAAGCTAGCGAAAATAAAGGACGTGCAGTTAGTTTGGAATCTAAAGTGGGAAAGTTAAATGGAGAGATGAATAAAGATATAAAAAATGAAATAGAAAAAACAAAAGATATAGATGGTCATGTTCAGGAAAACGCTAAAACTGATGATAAACAAAGTGTACTTAAAGGCAAGAATTTAAAGGAATATGATAAGAATGTCGGTGAGGACAATAAAGAGGATAAAAATAAATGCATAAATGTACTTGCATAATTTTAGATTTCTGTAATAGCCCAACATCTTTCCAAAATTTATACAAAATAATATGCCGATTTCATGGTGAAACTTGCTATTAAATTAGGTATAATGTTAATAATGGTAATATTTCTTATTAGGTGCCTGGCACCGAGCGGGACATTTATTATCCCATCAAGTGCCAGGCACCAAAAAGTAACATAGGAGGAAAGAGTGTGATTATAAAAAGAAAAAATGTACTTGTTTTTATATTGGCAGTTGTTCTGGCCTCTACTCTATCTTATAAGGTTATTGCGTCTGTCCCAACTACTAAGAGGTTAGCAGGAACAGATAGGTATCAAACATCTTTAAAGGTGGCACAGGATGGTTGGTCGTCTTCATATTATGCCATTTTAGCTTGTGGGGAAGATTATCCAGATGCCTTGAGTTCAGTGCCCTTAGCAAAAAAATATGATGCACCCATACTGTTAACCCACAAAACCTATGTAGATAGCTATATACTTAATGAGCTTCAAAGCCTTAATGTCGGTAAAGTATTCATAATAGGGGGAACAGGCTCTATTAGCGATAATGTGGTAAATCAATTGACGGCATTGGGAATACAGACAGAGAGAGTAGGTGGAGTAGATAGGTATGATACTTCAGTAAAAATTGCTGAAAAGTTTGGAAAAGTAGATACTCTTACTGTAGCTACGGGACAGGACTATGCCGATGCTATATCCATAGGACCAGCAGCTGCAGCTATGGGAGTGCCGGTGATTTTAGTACCTAAAAACATTATGCCGGATGGAACAAAAAATTACATACAAGATCTAAATACTATAATAAATGCAGATTACAGTAACCTGCAAAAAGGACAAACTGCTAACAGCAGTAATCAGGGACAATTTAGAAATATGAAAATTTTTGTGGTAGGTGATAACAGCATAGTAAGTGATAATGTGGTTAGAGAATTTGAAAATACATTTAAAGATGATGTTACTGATCAGCAATTTGGAAATGTAGAGAGAATAACTGGCTCAGATAAATATGAAAGAAATATAAATATAATAGCTAGATTCCTTGAAAAATCTACAGGTACTACTAAACATTATAATAATGATAGTGACGACAGTAGAGATGACGACTATACAAAAACTCAATATTCTACTAAAAATGATTTGTTTAGTATGAATAATTTATATATTGCTTCAGGAGATGGTTTTGCAGATGCCTTAGCTGGTGCAGCCGAAGCAGCTAAAAATAAGGCACCAGTTATACTTTCAGGTGCATCTAATTCAAGGATTATAAAGGATTTTATTTTAACTAAAATACCTAACTATAATGTGGATAGTCCTACACCTGAATATCTTACAGCTTTAGGAGGACAAACAGTATTGCCGGATTCCAGATTAAATGATATCTTCTGGGATGCATTTGGTGATAAAAATGTAAGTAATGGGAATTCTTCTATAACTAGTTTTAGTATTAAAGACAAGAAGCTTGAAAAACTTATAAGGGAAAAGATTGGAATGCCTACTGGAACCCTTAATTATTCCGATTTAAAAAATATTACGTCTTTAGATTTGAGCAATCAGGGTATAACAGATATTTCTGGCCTTGAAAATTGCACAGGTTTGCAAAGTCTGGATTTAAGTTATAATCAAATAACAAAAGTGAATCCCCTTTTAAAATTGGATAATCTTAAAGACCTCAATTTAAGCCACAATAAAATATCAGATGTTTCATATTTATCCAATCTTACAAGTTTGAATGAATTAAATCTAAGTGATAATGATATAAGTAATCTTGGTGAATCAAGAAAAAATACAAAAGATAATGATGACACAGATTATGATGAAGTAAGCGACAGTGTTTTTAAATATATGACAGAGCTAACTTCTTTGGATCTGAGTAATTCTAGTGCAGATAAAAGTTATAGTTATAGAAATTCAATAAGCAGCTCAGATTTAGATGATTTAAAATATCTAACAAAGCTTACTTCTTTGAACTTAAAAGGAACGGGTGTAGGAAGTCTTACTAATTTAGAAAAGCTTACAAGCTTGACCACTTTAAACTTAAATAATACGAGCATAAGCAGTTTGGATTCTTTGAAAAAGCTTATAAATTTAACTTATTTGGATTTAAGCAATGATGAGAGTATAGATGGAGATGACTTAAAGCCACTGCAAAATCTAACTGGATTAAAATATTTGAATCTAGCTAATGATAAAATTGACAAGCTAACTTACTTAAGTGGACTTACAAATTTGACAACGCTGTATCTTGAAGATAATCCGATAAAGGACTATACTCCAATACTGGATTATAAAAATTCTCTTTATTACAGGGATTTTGATATAAGTTCTCTGAGTAATAAGGATATAACATACTCTAAAGACGATAACATAAATACTCAGATAAAAGAAGATATAGATGCCTTTGCAAGTTCCTATAATTATGATAATTATAATAAACTTAGATTCAGGGTGATATATCGTCCTTATGATTCAGGTTCCTATAATGATATTCTTGCCAGGCTTAAAGAGGAAAAAGACTGGCTAAATGAAAGGATAACCTTGGGAGGCCTATCTACCTCAGAACTAAAAAGTGTAAATGATGATCTTTCTAGTGTTGAAAATGAAATAGCAGATATAAGTAAAAAGGACACTATGAATGCAAAAGTGGCAGATTTTTACAATCAGCTTTCATCATCTTATGAGGCAAATAATATGGAAAAGATAATAAACAAAATCAACTATATCTATGCAGATTATAGATATGATTATTATAGAACTTTGGAAGATAGAAATACAAAGGATATACAGAATATAGAAGCACAAATTCAAGCAGCTGGACTTCAAAGCACAGGTTACAGTACAAGCAATACTATTGACAAACTTCAAAATATGCTTACGCAAAAACAAAAAGACAAGAATTTTGCTTCAGAAAAAATAATTATGTATGATAACTATAGAAATTTCTTTAATGCAGTTAATTCGGTACTTGAAGAAAACTAAAGAAAGGAGTTGCCTATATATTAATATGAATAGTTTTAGATTAAAGGGTGTACTTAGAAGTAAGAAATTGGCTCTATTAGTTGCCTCTGCAGCAATTATAGGTATTTTAGGTACTACAAAAGTATATGCAGCACCAACAGTAGATAGATATGGTGGAATAAACAGATATGAGACGTCTGCAAAGGTATGTGATGCTGGTTGGAATTCTGACAACAGTTATGCCGTGTTGGTAAATGGAGAAAATTATCCTGATGCTCTTTCAGCAGCCCCTCTTGCAAAAAAGTATAATGCCCCTATACTCTTAACAGGAACTGAGACATTAAACCCGTATACATCTTCAGAACTTACTAGATTAAATGTAAAAAATGTGTTTATAGTAGGTGGAAATGGTGTAGTATCGCAAAGTATAGAGGATGCTCTAAAAGCTAGAGGAATAAAGGTTACCAGGATTGCAGGTAAAGACAGATATGATACAGCCATTCAAGTTGCAGGCAAGATTGGTAAATCTGATGAGGTAGTCTTAGTAAATGGAAATGATTTTAAAGATGGAATGACTATAGCGTCAATAGCAGCTTTGAAAGGTATGCCTATAATATTAACAGATGGAGGATATATGCCTGCTTCTGTGAAAAAATATTTGGGTAATACATCTAAAATGAAGCAGGTGTATGTAATAGGAGATCAAAATACTATAAGTGATAGTGTAATAAGTGGATTATCCAATGTAAAAAGAGTGGGAACAGGTAATGCCTATGGTAAAAATGTGAGTATAATAGATGCATTTCAAGATGAAATAGATACAAGTACCTTATATATAGCTTCTGCTAAAGATTTTGCTGATTCTCTGGGTGCTTCAGCACTAGCTCCTCAGACATCATCACCAGTATTATTTGTAGATAGCCCCATGGATGAGGCTACATCAAATTTTCTTAAAACTCATATAGTAAACAATTTAAAAGTATTGGGGGGGACTGGTTCCATAAGTTATGATATGGAGAATGCTGCTAAAAGCTTGCCATTACAGGTAGGCAATACGGATAACATAATTGATAGTATATGGCAGGGTGAAAAGTATACTCCAAGAGCAACCATGGTGGTAACTACAACAGATGGAACTAAAAAAGAAGTAGACGTAGATTGGAATTTAACTAAAATAAATACTACAAAGCCTGGTATTTATACTTTTTCGGGAAAGTTAAAGGGAACTGACAAAACTGTATATGCAACGCTTACAGTAAAACCTATTCCATATAAGATTAGTGATTTAACTGTAACTGCTAAAAGTAGATCAAGCTATCCTGTGCCAACTACTGTTTCTGCACAGATGACGGATGGAACTACAACTGATGTACCAGTTACCTGGGATTATGGAACACAGACGGGAAATAAAGCAGGAGTATATGTTTTTTATGGTACAGTAGATAAATATAGTAAAAAGGTCAAGCTTACGTTGACAGTAGGTGACAGTGGAAATGCTACAAAAACTATAAAGAGTATAAACAATATAAAGAAAACTGTAGCTAATAAATCGGATTATCCATTACCACCTATGGTACCAGCTATAATGACTGATGGTTCAACTCAAAATGTAGCAGTAACATGGGGACCTGAAACTAAACAAAGTACTGGAGTATACACTTATCAGGCAACTGTAAGTGGATATAGTAAAAAGGTAGGTCTTATGCTTATAGTTAAAGGAGAAGGTGGACAAGATCCTAATGATCCTAATTATCCTGATCCTGATAAACCTGATAATGGAACAACAATTCAATTGGATTCAATGAATGTTATACAAGGAGATTCCTATAATTTACCTACAACAGTTATAAATCCAACTACTAAAAAATCAGAAAAGGTAGATTCATGGACTACGACAAGTATAAACGTTAATGGTGTTGATGATGATGATTATGATAAGTGTGCAGTATCAGTAATAAATTTTGAAGGAACTATAAAGGGGTCAAATGACAAAGCTATTATTACAGTTTATATAAAACCAAGAATTACATCAGCATATCAGCCAGATTTAATCATAAAAATTAAACCAAGTGATACACCATATAAGCTGCCTGATACTATAAAAGTTGTTACAGCTGATGGGAAAATTAAAGATGCTAAAGTAACATTATGGGATAAACCTTATGTAAATGTGAATACACCTAAAACTTATTATATAAAGGGAACTGTGGAATATTTAGCAGATCCTATACTGGTAAACTTAACGGTAAGTGATTAAAAAAATATTATAAAAATTTTAGGAGGTAATATTAATGAAAAAAACTAAACTATTAGTTTTAACAGCAGCATTAGTATTAGGACTTGGTACTACTGTCCTTGCTGATTTGCCTGGTAATACTCTTATCATAGGTAATAATGCTTATAGCATACAATATATAATGCAGCACATAGAAGAATTAAATGATATAATTAATAATTCAAATAGTTATAAAGATATATATTATAAGCAGGATGCTAGTAATATTACGTCTTTGTTTGGAAATGGTATTGCTACAGAAAAAACTGTGTTTTCCAACAGTGGAAGTAACAATTTAACTTATTACTATTTAAAAGGTAATAATTCAGCTTCAAAGATTAATTACACATTTGATAGTAATAAAAATGTATATGGAGAAATGGATTCTACTATAAAAGCTAATATTACTAGAACAGATTTAGCAGGGATGTACTTTATAAACGTTCAAGTTACGGATGCTTCCATAGTTGATCCATCCAAGTTATCCGCTAAGTTTTTTAAAGTGTTAAATCAAAACAATAGTGATTTGGTTAAGAACATAGGGATACCTGCACAAGGTGAGGCTATAGATGACTACCAAATAACACTAATGACAACAGATCCTACGTTAAATATTTCTATTTTAGCTAATGACAGAACAGAAATAGGACAAGCAGCTTTAAATATTAATACAGATTTAAGTGCAGGCCTAAATTCGGGTAAGGTAATACCATTAACTATAGATAGTGCAGATGAAAATAAATCTAGCAATAATGGAAATATGTCTGGAAATGTGAATAATAATGGATTGCTGGTCGATGATGGCAGCTGGATATATTATAGTAATTTAGCTGATGGGGGAAAATTATACAAGAAAAAGGAAGTTCAAAGTTCTGATAAGACTGTAACTTTGTATGATACAAAGGTTTGTGAAGATAGTGCAAAATATATAAATGTGCTTGGAGATTGGATATACTATTCTAACTATTCTGATGGTCAAAAAATATACAAAATAAAAAAGGATGGTACTGGAAGAAGAATAGTATGTAGAGATCAAGCTTCTTATTTAAATGTTTCAGGCGAGTATATATATTATGCAGCACATGAAGAAAAAAGTTTAAGCAATATAGGAAAATTATATAAGGTTAGAGTAGATGCACAAAATGCAACATCAGGAGATAAAATATCAGATGATGAAGCAGAGTATGTAAGTGTAAACGGAGATATTATATATTTTGTTAATGTAACTGAAAAGAGAGCATTGTACTCTATTCATACAGATGGTACTTATAGATATAAAATACAAACTAATGATTTACAAGTTAAATACGCTACATTAGTAGGAGATTACATATATTATATTACCTATGCTGGAGATTTATATAAGGTAAATACGGGCGGTCAAAACCCTACTAAAATAAGTATACAAAGTAATATATTAAATAAAAGTAATAATGTAGTACAAGTTGATGACAAAATATTAGGAATGAATATAACAACAGATAGCTTATATTATTGGAGCTATCAGGGAGGAAATAAGCTGTACAAAGCACCAATAAGTGAGAATTCTACTAAGGTCACCGGTGATAAAATAGGTGATGATATTGTTGATTCTGTTAATGTAGCGAGTAATGGAGATGCATACTATACCAAAGGTGGTAAATCATACATTGCAAATCCAGTACCAACTACAGATAAGTCAGGCAAAACTACTTATAAATATTCACCTATAGCAGTAGTTGCAACTAAATCTACTTTAAAGCTTGTGAGTTATGATAAAGTGGCATTACCTACTAAAAATGTTCCTTCAAGTGCAACTCTTGATAATATAGTTGACTATTTACCAGATAAAGTAACAGGTGTTTTAAGTGATTCAAGTGTAGTAGAAGTACTAGTTAATTGGGATTTGGAGAAACCTGTAATAGGCAAAGATGGAACTATTAGTTATAAAGGCACTATAGTTGGTTATGGGGGAACCGTAACATTTAAAATGACATTAGTTAGTGATCCTCTTACTATTAATAATGTTACTAAGGAGGATATTCTTAATCAGCCAGGTACATCAAATGATGTGATTACAATAAGAAATTTAAAAGACGGAGATATAGTAAATGTTTATAGAACAATGGATGCAGACGGAAAAGGAC
>DAISLB010000033.1:0-24546 GCA_036820645.1 Clostridium sp. | reverse complement strand
TTAGCTCCATATTTATTCTACAGAAGATTTATGAATAAGTGGAATCATTCCACGAATTACCTTATAAAAAACAGAGTGGAATCATTATGCGTATAGGTGGCTCTCAATTGCGTATTGATGGCTCCGTGAACGCGAAATAATCAATAAGTGAAATAATTAAAGAAAAGCAGTCAGAGCCTTGTTTTAGGGATAATCGGCAGGTTTGTTAAGCATATAAACTTTTGACTGTCCAGTAATATATTGTTGATCAAATACCTACATTTACATGAAATATAGTCATATCAAGTTTAATTATAGAATATTTTACAAAATAATTCTATGTTTTTTACAAAAACAAAAAGTGCCTGTCACCGATGTGGGGCATTATCGTTCCCTTACGGTGACAGGCACCTTTATTTCGTTATATTTACTATATTCTTTCCCTTTCTAACTGCCTGAACATTTACCTTCATATCTTTATATGCCTTTTTAAGCTCCACTGCATACTTATCTGCCAGCTTCTTAGCATCACTATCTGATACATTATCTTTTAGCACCATGGTTGCTATAGCCATGTTATTTTGAACATAAACCTGTCCCCCCTGAACCCCATTTTCCTTTTTCAAGTCTGCAGTATAATTTTTATCTACTACAATTTTTTTAGGATTCTTGTCTGGTTTTACAGCTTGATGCTTTGCACCACAAGCTGCTAAAAATAATGTGAGTGTTATCATCAACAACGCTGTCATCATTTTTCTAATTATATTTTTCATAATTCACCTCATATTTATATATTACTATGTTATTATACTATAATAAACTACTACAAAAAACAAGAAGAGTATCCCGAAAGATACTCTCAAAATTGATTTGACTATTTAACTTTTCAGCCAGGGATAGGATCTGACTATTTTGTGATATTAAAAAATTTTAAGAAATGATACTATAATTTTTTCCGCTCATTTATCTAAAATGAAGATAGAAGAACATACCTTCTATCCTCCGCTATTTTATATTTCTAATTGATTGTTAAAGTATAAGTATCAGTATTTGGCGTTGAGCTCATATCCGTTAAAGTAATAGTAGCTCCATTCAATTCAGCCTTTAAAGTACTTGGTGATATTCCTGTTGTTCCATTATCACCAGCTATACTTAATATAGTATTAGCTAAGTTGTCACCTGGATTAACAGTTACTTGAGTGCCTGCATTATAATTACCAATAGTTTTATCTATTGATACTTTAACTTTTTCAGTTAAAGTAGCTGAACCTGTTGTATAATTATTTATTCCTGAAATACCTAAAGTTATAGTTCCAGGGGTAACAGGTGTCTTTATTGGTTGAGTTATTGTTGCATTAGCATCTGTTCCATTATTAATCTTTAAACTAGCTATTTCTGGTATAGCATCAACAGCTGTACTTACTTGATATGAACCAACACTTAAGCCTGATGTAGATTTAACATTAGCACTTGGTGTAAATTTAACAACACCATTAGCAGTAGCAACTGTACTTCCAGCTGTACCAAATTTAATTGTTAAAGTAGTAGGTGTAGCTGAAGTTAATTTTACTGGAATATTACCAGTAGTTGGTACTGTAAATCCAGAGAATGTACCCACATTAGCACCATTAATATTTGCTGTTCCATCAGAATTAAATGTCATTATTGCATCTTGAGCAACAGTTCCATCTGTCCAATTAGAAACAATTGATGTAAGATCTATGTTACGATTAAATGTTAATCCTATAGTATCATTAGAAGCAATTGCTCCTCCAGCAATATTTACTGCAACATCACTTGCAGCAAATGAATTTACTGTTACTCCAGTAGTATTAGCAACTAATAAATTACCATTTGAATCTTTAGCTGTCATAAAATCAGCACCAACTGTTTTAACTGCAATTGCCTGAGTTGGATCTAACGCATCAGCATTTGCTAATGTAAATTCAATCACATTACCAGCCTTTGGACTACCAGTTATACTTAAACCCGTAAGTACTTTTGTACCTTGAACTATTTCTATAGAATTAGCAGCATCAATCATGTTTGAAAGTTGTCCGCTAAATGTTACATCTATTTTAGTTGGGCTAACAAATACTGCTGATCCAAGAGTTGGAGCTATTCCATTAGTTATTGTAGCACTAGTTGTTGTTTTATCTCCTGCAATAGTAGCACCATAGATATCTGTAGTAGATGGTGAATGAATTGTTCCTACTGTTACAGCACTTGAACTACCTAATGTTGTTCCTGAAGGCAATGTAAATAAAATTGTATGATTAGTTGTATCTGTTGTATCTAATACTGCTGCTGTAGGTATAACAGCACTTCCTCCATCTACTGTAATTCTAAAATCAGAAGCTACAAGCTTATCTAATTTATTAACACTTGAATCTAATGTAACTTTAAGTGTAGATGCATCTTTAGACTTCATTGCTGGACTACCAGTTGTAATATCAACAACAGGTTTAGATGATCCTATTGCAATACCATTATCAGTTCCATATAAGTTTCCATTAGCATCTGCTATAGTGTTTAATGTAGTACCACTTAAAGAACCAACATAAATTTTATCAGCAGCATTTAATGTTGTTGTTGAAGGAACAGTTATTCTAACTGATTTATTACTATTAAATGCTGTAATAGTTGTTCCTGCTGGTAAAACATCTGCGGAACCACTACTACTTGGTTGATATTGATAGTTAGCCGTATTTAATACTGAATTAACTCCAGTTACAGCCATTGCTCTATCAAAATTCAATACAAATGATTGTCCTTCATATCCTGCTGGAGTAAAGCTTGGCTTCGAAGTATCTGTTACATTTACTGAAATTGGTTGTGTATTTAATACATTTCCAACTACATCTTTCACATTGTTAACTTGTACAGTATAAGTACCTGTCTTCATTGCACTACTTGTTGTTAATTGTATTTGTTTATTATCAGTTGTTCCCCAAGCTGCAGTATTTACAGTTACTACTGTACCATCTGATGCTTTTACCAAATAGTTAGCTGAATTTTGTGCTATTGTAGCATCCATTGCTGTAGCAAAGTTAACATATATTATATTGTTACCCTTTGAAGTTACTGAAGCAACTGATGGTGCTGTTACAGCATTTACGGCTATCTGAGTGCCATATATATTTGCCTGTCCATCTACATTACCTGCAAGTGGATTTGCTGAATAATCTTTTACTCCATTTACAAAGAAATATACATTTCCTGTTGGTAATGGTTTATTTGTCCCAGTAAAGCTTAATTTATATGTTTGATCATTTACTTTAGTTATCTTATCTGCGGTATTGCCATTATCAGCATAGTTGTCTGACTGGTTCCAATAGAATTTAGCTAAATCTGCAGTAGTATCTATATTCATAGCTTTATTAAATTTAACTGTTACACTTGTCTGATCATTATCTGTAATGCTTGCTACTGCTGGTGCAGTTGTATCAGCTGTCACATTAACATCAAATGATTGTGATGGTACTGCATAACCATTATATGCTGCTAAATCACTAGTTCCATCTTGTACTACTGCTACCTTATGAGCTCCTGCAGTAAATGTTCCTGTAGTATTAGTTAATGTTACAACTGTTCCATCTGCACTCACTTTTGGAGTTACACCTGTTGGTAATGTGCTTCCATCAAGTGTATAATTTCCAGAAACTATACCATTTTGTACTGGTGCACTAAAGTTTAATTCAATAACTTTATTTCCCTTAGCAACTACTGATGTTACTGTTGGAACTGTTACATCATTTACAGTAAAATCAGTATTCTTTGTTGTTATTTTGTTACCTGATGTATCTTTTACATTAGCTACAGTCAATGTGTACTTTTGCATATTAGTTAATCCAGTACCACTAACATTTAGTATAACTGATTTTCCATCTGATTGAAGAACAGCACCATTTGGGTCAGCTTCTAATGAAGCTCCACCAATTATATAATTTGCTGCAGTTTCAGCTGATGTTTCATCAACTGCATTGTTAAATGTTACTTTTATTTGCTTAACATTTAAGGAAGCTATTGACTCAACATCAAAGCCTGCACCATTAACATTTACTGTAGCAGTTACTGAATATTTATTGTAATCTGCAAGTGCTCCTCTTATAGTAACCTTTCCCGCAGTTGCATATGTTGAAGCAGTTGTTGCTGCTGCATCCCAAGTAATGTTGGCTGCCTTAGTAGTTCCATCACCTAATGTAACATTTACTGTAGTAGGTAATGTTGGTACTACTCCTACTGTTGTATCTGATACAGCAATAGCACTTACAGATTCTACTGTTTTGGAAGCATCAACTGAAACAAGTTTTCCATCTTTATCTACTGTAAGTTGATCAACACTCCCAGTAACTTTTAAAATATCACTAGATGCTGCTTGTTTCTCAGTATAATTATCTAAATCAAACGTTGTGCCAGCTATTGCTGCCGCAGTAGATGCATCAATAACAGCCTTCTCATTTACATAACCATTAACATCATCCTTAAAAGCAACTAGGGTTTTTGCCATATAATCATCATATAATGGTGCTGAAAATCCCATAGCTTTTTGTACAGCTGAATTCAGTAATTCTGTATAATCATATCCATAATATTTACCACTAGCATCATGTGCTAAAAAGCCGACAGTTTTAGCAGATACAGGGGTAGCAGCAACAGCACTTACAATTAAAGCACTTAATGCTGCACTAGACAAAACTGCAACATACTTTTTCTTATTATTCATACCTTTTATCATCCTTTCAAAGTAAATTTATTTATCTACTGTACATCATTCTGTTCTTATATAACATTTTCCGATTTGATTTATACAGTAATTATTATTTCTATTTACGGTTGTACATTTTTTACTTACCTGTCAACCTTTCAATCTTATCCGCTCTATTTGAACTTTACGATTCAATCTTACTTTTAAAAGTTCACGAATTTATCTAAAAAACTTTGTATTTTATAATAGGGAGTACAAATGGCTCCCTATTATAAAATTTAATTTATTATTTTGCAGTAACTGTTACAAGAGCTTTTGCTTGTTCCTTAGTATATATTCCATCTACTGTAGTTCCAACTTTGTTACCAGTTGGTTGTACTTCTACTCCGTTTATTTTTATTACATATTTAGTTAAATCTACTGTAGAATCAAATGTTGCTACTACTATTGTTTTTCCTGGCGCTGGTGATGATGTTACACTTACATCAGTAGGTGATGGCAATGTGGTTGGTGTAGCTTTAACTAATTTGCCTATAGCATCAGTTATAGCTGTTGCAGCTGCAGTTTTCTGTGCATCTGTTGCAGTTGCTGTTAAAGCATTTGCTGCTGCTACTGCATCAGTAAGTACTTTATAACTATCAGTTGTATAATCTGCTGATTTATAATTTGCAGCACTTGCTATTGCATTCTTTAATACAGTAGCTGGATCAACAGTACCTATCTTAATCTTGATGCCCTTTGTATCATCATTAGTTGGTTTGTAGTAAGCGTGATCTCCATTTCCATCCTTAACTGTCGAAACATCTTCAGTATCCTTAGGAGTAACTTTCAATGTTTGTCCGGATACGAAGTAGCCGCTGTCCTCGCCACTATCAAATGTGAACTTAACAGTACTAGTAGGATTTCCACTAGAATCTTTAACTACATCTGCAGTTTTTGCATCTACAGTAGTTCCACCTATATTGAAAGTGAAGTCTGAAGGCTTAACACTATTAGTATCAATTGGTGTATCAAATTGAATTGTAGCTTGTGCAGTGGTACCTGTTGTTGAAGTCCAGTTAGTTGCATAGTCACCATCTTTTATAACAATTGTTCTAGGAGCTGCATCATAGAAGTATGGTGTAACTGTTGCCTTTTGAATTGATTGGCCAGTTACGTCTTTTGTATCAGCACTATCTTTTATAGTTAATGGAACATCTACTCCTTTTGATTTAATTGTATTTATATCAGTAAGGCTAGTAATAGCCTGACCATCATTATTGTCATCATCGTTACTATCAAATGTAAGAGTTACCTTATTTCCATCAGAAGTTGCTGACTTTGCAGTAACACCGCCTAATGTAAAATCTGAAGCCTTTACATTTTCAGAATCTATTGGAATATCAAAGATTACATCTGCCTTTAAGTCATCTCCATCATAGTAAATTTTTACGGAATTATTCTTAACCTTTGCACCTTCAGTTGCATCTGTTATAGTTCCACCATAGCTTCCAACTTGAAGCTTATTTCCATTACTATCTTTAACATCTGTTGCAAACAATTTTACAACTTTATACTCATCATCTTTTGAAGAAGATAAATTAGTAGTAAGTGAATCAGGTAATGTAATAGTTACGCTCTTATTGTCAGAACTTATATCTGAATCTGCACTGCTTGGAAGAGTTTTTGTATCTCCCTTTTGGTTTACATATTGATAGCATTTAACGTCGTTAAGTGTACTTGAATCCATTTCCTTGTTAAATACCATAGTGATCTTCTTGTCGCTTCCACTTACTTTGTAAACTCCAGTTACTTCAGCATTTACATCGCTAGAGCCGTCAAATGTATCAGACCAATTTTTCATTACATTTGGTGTAGTAGCCTTATCTTGAATATTCTTTATTGTCATAGTATATTTTGAATCAGTTAATTTGTATCCTGATTTCAATTTAAGATCATATACATTTGCTGTAGTTGCATCAGTATCTCCTGGTACAACTATTGTTTTTATTTCACTTGTTATATCAGTACCATCTTTATCCTGCAGTGTATAATTTGATGTATTTTTTGCATAAGTTGCATCTACATCTTTGCTGTATTTAACTCTTATTGTAGTGTCATCAAGAGCGTAAACAGAACTTACTGTAGGTTTAGTTGTATCTTCAGTTAAAGTAAAGGACGTATAAGTGTCTTCTTCAATATTATTTCCATAAGCATCTTTTACGTTATCATCAACGTATAATTTATTTGAACCTTTGTTAAGGTCTACTCCTGAAATCTTAACCTGAGTATCATCTTTCTTAAGCTCTATCTTACTGCAGTTTTTACCTACTACAAGCTGAGTATCATTTATCTTATAGTTGTCATCTTTTACTGCTGTTTTTGCATCCATTGGTCTATCAAAATTGATATATACTTTTCCGTCATCATTAGCATCTATGCCATTGAATTTTGGTGCAGTTGTCAAAGTATCTACATTGAAATCTTCAGTTGTCTCTGCGATTGGGAAGTTTGCTGCATCTTCAAGTGCATCTTCATCTCCATCAGAAACCTTGAAAGTATTGTTTCCTGTTGGAAGTGCTGTGTCAAAGTAGAAGTCAATTTTATTTGTCCAATAGTAACCATCATCATCTTTAACAGCATCTTTTGCTTTAGTATAAGTTACATCCGTGTTTAATCCAAATGATGATATATTCTTATCATTTATCTTAAACTTGCTGTAAACTCCACTTGCATTTTCACTTTTACCAACATTAATTGGTTCTGAAAATTCAACTGTTAATTTCTTATTTCCTTTAGGATCTATTGATTTTAATGTAGGTACAGTTGTATCCTTGAAGTGTACAGTTGTGGTAAATTCTTTAATAGTAGTTGATTTATCTGCACTCAATATACCTTTCTTTACTGTTACATCTACATCGTCATCTTGTTTTTGTTTATCTTTAAGAGTTACTAAAACAGTCTTATTGTCATCTTGTAATACTGCACTATCTTCACCATCTGAAAGTGTTGTTCCATCAACTTTGTAGTTTGTTACATCTTCAGCAGTATCCTGATCAACTTCTCCGTCGAATACAACTTTAATTTGTCTTAATCCATTGGAATCAACTGAACTAACTGAATCTGTAGTAGGATTAGGAACCTTATAGATATCATTTATTTTTCCTTCTAATGTACTAGAAACAACTCCAGTTCCACCTATTAATTCTAAATCAGTAGTCTTTGTAGTATTATCTGAGATATACTTTAGAGCATTAGTTGTTGCACCTGAAGTATCTGTATCAACCAATAATAATGGTGCAGTATATTTTCCAGCTAATGCTGAAGCAACTAATGCGTCTGCATAAAGATTATCTGGTGTAGCTGAACTTGCATTTGATATATATAGCTTGTCAGTCTTTAGATTACTCTTAAATTGATTTAATACAGCTAAGTTAGTTGCAAATCTATCTGTTCCACCATTTACTCTAGTTGCATCTGATCCAAAAGCATCCTTTATTACATCGCTTATGACACCTGTAGTTCCAACAATTGTAACTTTGGAATTATTGTCTTTTACAAAATTAATTACTGATTGAATTGAATCTTGATTATTGTTTGCCAATAATAGGATTTGTCCTTTTGCTGCTGCTACTGGTGCAACAGAAAGTGCATCTGCAAATCCTTGTCCACCAACTACCATAACGTTGCTAGCACTAACTCCTAATGTAACTAATTCTTTAGCTACTGCTACGTTAGTTTCGTATCTGCTTGATCCACCTAGCTCTGTTAAAGTATATTTGGATTTAAGTCCATTTCTTATGCTCTGTGAAATTGAAGCAGTTCCTCCAACAACATATACATTAGTTGGTTTTAATGTATTCAATGCATCCTGAGCTTCTGAACTAAGTGTATCTGATGTAGTTAAAATTATAGGTGCATCTAATTTCTTAGCTAATGCTGAAGCACTTACTGCGTCTGCATATCCTTCACCTGATACTAATACTACATTCTTGCTGCCATCTTTCCAGTTTGACTTAGCAACTTCAGCAGCTGTTGCATATCTGTTATTACCACTTACTCTTGTTACTGATCCTTGGGCTGCTTTAACAGGACCAGCTGATAAAGCCGTAGTCAATACCAAAGACATAAGTGTAGCACTTGCAAGTGCCTTTGTACTTTTCTTACTCATATTGTAATACCCTCCTCGATTAAGTGAATTTTAATTAAAATCCTTTATATATATATATATATTTTAAATATATACTTTCTTAAAATGTATTCCCAAGTGTTAAGTGTTATTAATAATCTCAAACATCTGGTATGTATCTTTTTACAATTTTATTTGTTTTACACTTGCACTGCTTGGTCAACATTTATGAAACAGACCTTATTATACCACATATAAACTACACATTCTACTAATTATGTGCAATGTTACTCAATTTTTCATAAACTTTTAATATTTCATTATAGCAATTCTAACAAACTTATCCTATATTATATCATAATAAATCCATAATTTCTATGGTCTACACATTATGATAATGGATTCATCGTTTAACATTACTAAGACATAATTCAATTATACAACATCATTTCTAGTTTTTCCATAGTTTATACCGTAGTAATTTAAGGTTGTTTAGGAAATATATTCCCAAATGTATGCTTGGAAATTAATAATCTCGTTTAATTATACTTCTAGTACTTATATATTATTCTACATAATATATAAAAATCCTTTTTTTCAATTGGCACTTCGCAATTGTCAATTTGCAACTTTTTTGGAACAAAACTTGTAAAAAGTTTAAAGTTCAAATATCAAAGTTCAGATAATGATGACTTCCTTCATACCTCAGGAAATCTATAATTTTAATATTTTCTGACGCTAGGAAGGAAATTATCATTATCTGTTATTTGTTCTTTATTAATTGTTAATTAAAAAAAGAGCCCAAAGGCTCTTTTTTACTCAATTCCTATGACTTGCAAATCATCAGTACTTTGAAGGGTACTTTGTATATCCTGGGAAACAACATCTGTTCCACCAACTATGACTACGTTTGAACTATCCTTAGCATTTGCAAATATATAACTGTTGGCATCTATTACCTGTTCCTGTCCTGCTCCTAAACCTGTTAAAACAACTGGCGAACCAGTTTTTGCTGCTGCTGCGGATGCTACAAGTGCATCTGCAAATTGATCATCTGCCTGTCCACCTGCTGCTACATATATAGTACTGAAGTCCAAACCGCCATTATTTTTAAAGTAATTTAAAACGGCTAAGTTTGTAGCAAATCTATTGGCACAATCTGCATCACTTGTAACTTTAGTTCCACCTACGGAAGTTACAACATCTTGTGGTAAAACTCCACTTCCGCCTACTGCTTGTATAGTTAATCCTTCAGAAGTTATTACATCTTTAACTACAGATGCTACTTGAGTTTTAGACGCAAATAATACAGGATATCCCTTTTGAGCTGCAATTGAAGCTACTGAAAGTGAATCTGCATATCCGTCCTGTCCATTTACCAGTATTGCTTTTTTCTGGTTGCTCATACTGAGAACTTTTTTGGCAACTTCTGCATTAGTTCCCATTCTAGTGTTGTCTGTAACACCAGATATACGTTCTACATCATATTTATCTTTTAAAGTATCTTCTATATTTGTAGATACAACTCCTGTACCTCCAACTATGTATACTTTTGATGCTCCCAAGCTGCTTATAGTTGAAGCAACTTCAGATTCCAAAGTATCTCCATGCGTTAAAAGTATTGGAGCATTAACCTGCTTTGCCAGGGGCGTAGCACTTACTGCATCTGCATATCCATATCCATTTACCAATATTACATTTTGAGATTTACTAAACAAATCTAAAGCTACTTGATTGGCAGTACCTATTCTTCCTCCCGCCCCACCATCTGTTCTCTTTACTGTAGCAGCTTGTACATTTGCAGCACCTAAAGTAACTGATAGTACAAGAGCAGTCACTATAGGGCTTAAAAACTTTCCCTTTTTCAACATTAGTTTACCTCTCTTTCGATTAATTATTAAATATACTTAAATTAATTATATAACAATAATAGTTTTTTTTATAGAATAATATAAAATTTTTTAGTAAATATATTACTATTTCAAAATACTGGTTGTAACTTTTTAGCACCTTTTTAAATAGACTAATATTGTAAGCAAAATACGTGAGGTGAAATCATGGCATTTTCATATAGAGAACTACTGGCCAGGATTATAAAATGCGAAGCAGGAGGAGAAGGGGAAAATGGTATGAAAGCAGTGGCAACTACCATTATGAATAGAGTTAGAGTACCCTATGGTGAATATCAGAGACTAGGCCAAGGTGACCTTAGAAAAGTACTTTATCAAAAAGGGCAGTTTGACTGTATGCGTACTGAAATAGGGGGCGTTCCCAATCCTCAAAATATCTGGTCAATGGCGCCTGAACAAATACACTACGACATAGCAGACTGGGCACTTGCAGGCAACAGATTATTTACTGCAGGCTACTCTCTCTGGTACTTCAATCCCTTTGCCCCATGTCCGTGGATTTTTCCCTACACTGGCACAGGAAGTTTTCAAGTGAAAGTAGCAAATCACTGCTTTTACAATCCAACAGAACTATATGCTAAAACTTGATTATTAATATATATGGAGGTATTTTAATGATTTCAAATTATCCCAATTACTTTAGGACTATGTCCATGACTCCTGAACCTGAATCTGAACCAGAAATGCCTGAATTTGACTCTAGTGATGAAATCCGACAAGCACCAATGCCATCTCCTTCACCAATGCCAACTCCTACTCCTTTTGAAATGGCTCCAGGTTCTCCAGTACAGCAAGACACAAATTACACTCAAGGTTACTTAAGGACCCAAATAGGTAAAAGAGTGAGGGTAACTTTCCTTTTGGGCACAGGAACACTCCAGGACCGTACCGGAATACTGGACAGTGTAGGAATTAGCTATATAATAATAAGAAATGAAGAGACAAATATAAGAGAACTAGCAGACATATATTCTGTAAAATTTGTGGCCATTTTTGACTAGTTCACTCAATGCACAATGCACGATTCACATTTCACAATTTTTTAATTATAAAAAATAAAGAGTTCCTTTTGATAGGATCTCTTTATTTTTCATCGTCAATTTCTTCTATTACAAATTTATCAAATTTAAATTCATCTATAAAATTATCAGAATTAAAAGATGTCTTACTCCTTTTATTGTATTCTTCTAAGTTAGCAGGGAGCCAATAAGGCTTTTCAATGTCAAATTTCCTGCACAATTCCAGAATACAATTCTTTAAATTTTCCTGATAATCTTTTCCACCCTCTGACACAACTACTTCATTTTTTACTATTTTATTATGCTTAACTAACTTTCCCCATATTTTTAGCATCTGACACACCCTTTATCAATTCACAATTCACAATTCACAATTTATTAAATAACAAAGAACAAATATTAAATAACAAATAAAGATAACTTTTCCATAACATTAGAAAACATTAAACTCATTACTATTTGAACTTTGATATTTGGACTTTAAACTTTCTTTTAATTTTCAATTATTAACTATTTCTTTCATAGGATTCTATAAATGAATGTTTTTCTCCATCCTTTTCCCAACCTAATATAGAATCTATATTTACATTTTCAGCGGCATGAAAAATTAATTTATCTACATCTTTATTAAAGTCCTTCTTCAACTTCTTTATCATATCTTTAATTTCATAACGCTTGTTTCCTATTCTCTTTGCTGCAACCATACAAGCACAGTTAAGGGGCCATATACCACTTGATTGTATGAAACGTTCAATGTAAGATTCTTCTACATAATAAAGAGGTCTTATGAGTTCTATTCCTTCATAATTTTGAGATCTTAACTTTGGCATCATCGTTTTAAAGCTTCCCGAATAAAATATATTTAAAAGAGTTGTTTCTATAACGTCATTAAAATGGTGACCAAGTGCAAGCTTATTGCAGCCAAGTTCTTTTGCTTTAGAATACAGTGCACCCCTACGCATTTTTGCACACATATAACAAGGATAATCTTTTGCAATGTTATCTACCACATTAAATATGCCAGATTCAAAAATGTGCACTGGAATATTTAAATATTCACAATTGCTAACTAAAAGATTTTTTATATCTTCATGATATCCTGGATCCATAGCAATAAATTCTAATTGAAAGTTTACTTTCCAGTGTCTTTGAAGTTCTTGGAACAATTTGGCCATAGTCAAACTATCCTTTCCCCCAGACACTGCTACTGCAACTCTATCTCCTTCTTCTACCAATTTAAATTCACTTATTGCCCTTACAAATTTAGACCATATATGCTTTCTATATCTTTTTGTAATACTATGTTCTATTTCTTTTAAAGGCTTTCTTTCATTAAATGGAACTAATATGTCACATCCAGTTCCTGCAATTTCATCCATACTATCACCGCCCTTTTAACCACAACAATTATACCATTTTATAGTTCACAATGCACGATGAATCACATTATTGATTTTTCTTCTATAACTTTAAAAGGAAGCTTTACAATAAATGTACTTCCCTGACCTACAACACTTTTCACGCTAACCTCACCACCGTGCATCTCAGTAAAACATTTTACAAGATAAAGTCCTATGCCTCTTCCTTCTTTACCATTTATAGGTGATTTACCGCACTGGTTAAATTTTTCAAATACAAATTTAAACTTATCCTGAGGTATTCCTATGCCTGTATCTTTGACACTTATATATACATTATCACCTTTATCTTCAACCTCTACGCATATTGTGCCTTTCTCAGGTGTAAATTTAATTGCATTTGAAAGTAAGTTTAGAATAATTCTCTCCATTTTATTGTAATCTAAAGCCATAATTTTTTCTTCCACATTAGTATCAAAAATCAAATTTATGCCATTGTATTTGGCATAAGGAATTAAAGATAACGTAATATCTTCAATAAAACTTACAATATTTCTGTTGTGCAATTCTAATTTGTCAAATCCTGAATCCAATCTGCTCAAATCCTGCAAATTATTTATAAGCTTCATAAGTCTATAACAATTTTGCTTGATTATTTTAGGATACTGATTCTGCTTTTTTAAAATTTCTTCATTTTTACATTCCGGAGGCAATAACATTACCTGTACTGCAGAAAAAATCACATTTAAAGGTGTCTTAAGTTCATGAAATATACCATCTGTAAACTGCAAAATTCTTTTATTGCGTTCCTGACTTTCATTTAATTTCTCACTATTTTTTTTTACATCATCTTTCAATTTCTCTATTTCTCTTTCAAGGCTTACAGTATAATTCAGCATAATTAAATTTTTTAGCTGATTTTCATTAATTCCATCGTCTTCATTAAAATTCTTCATAAATTTTCACACTCATTTCCGTATCATTAATAATTACATTTTATTTCACTACCTATATTAGGCATTTTCAAAGAAATAACTAGTCAGTATGCTAGCCTATTTTTTATCATACTGCGTCGGTAGAACCCTTAGATAGGATTCACTATCTGCAGAACCTGCCTCCTTGTCTATTTATTTTCTTTCAAATGCCTTAAATGTATATATAAATTATATTAACAATTATTGTACTATATGAATATTTATGAGAAACTGTCCTTAATTGTAGTAAAAAAAATACCATTTAGACTAATTATAGCATCTATAAAATTAAAAAGAAACAACTTATTTTGTAATTTTTTAATTTTTATGTATTAATTTTACATGTAAAGTAATCAAGTCAGTTCTACTTTTTTTCTAAGCAGAACTGACTTCCTTTTACATTCAAATTTTAAATTTCTGAACTAATTCGTTTAATTTCTGAGCTAGCTCTGCCTGACTTTGTGCTGTACTAGCTATTTGAGTTACAGCTTTTACATTTTCCTCAATACTTTGCTGTATTGAATTTGAACTTTCTGAAGATTTTTGCGCACTAGATGCTACACTTTGTACTGTTTCAGTTACTTGTCCTATAGTAGCAGTGAGCTGTTCTGACATAGCAGCTATTTCTTCTGACATCCTACTTACAAATTCTGCTTCAGAATAATATTGTTTTCCCATATCTGCAAATGCTTCAAATTGTGGATTTACCTTTTCATTGATGAATGTCAATACATGCTTGCCACTTTCAGAGAGATTTTTAAATGCATCCTGTACTTTTACAATAGTTTCTTGAATGCCTGTAACTGATTCCGCAGATTGTTCTGCAAGTTCTCTTACTTCTTCTGCCACTACTGCAAAACCTTTCCCCTGCTCACCTGCCCTAGCTGCCTCTATAGCTGCATTAAGTGCAAGCAAATTGGTTTGATCTGCTATTCCTGCAATAGTGTCTGCCATTTCTTTTATTTCTTCTACTACTTTTCCGTCTTCAATGGCCTTTACCATATTCTCTCTCTTTTGCTTATATAATTCCTGTGCTGTTTCTACAGATGTTTTTCCTTGACTTTGTACAACAACAGCATTTTGTTTGGATTCATTGGCATTATTGCTTCCACCTACAGCTTTTGCAGACAATTCATTTACACTTGAATCTACTTCTTCTACAGATGCAGTTATCTCTTGGATTGCTGCACTTGTTTCCTCTATATTACCTACTACAGCTTTTACTGAATTATCCATATCTTCGGACTTTGCTGAAAGTTCCTCTGCAGTTGCAGATAATTCTTCACTAGAACTGCTCATTTCATCAGAATCTGCCATAATTGTTTTTATTAAATAAGTTATATTTTTTTGCCCTTTGTTAAGCGCCCTGGAAGTTTCACCAAATTCATCTCCCCTAGACATCTCTATAGGTGAAGAAAAATCGAATTCAGAAAATTCATTTGCAAATTTTTTAATTTTTAAAAGTGGTTTACTAACGTCATTTGCAATAATAAATCCAAGTAAAATAGAACATATTATGCTTATAATGATTCCGCCAACCATTATAGCAAAGGAAGATTTATACTGACTAATACTGTCTTTATAATCGGCTTCAGCGGTTTTCATATCTAAATTTATGTCTTTATCCAGCACTGTAATCATTTTTACTCTATAAGCTTCCGCCTTAACAAATTGCTCTTTTGCACCTTCATAATTTTCCTGCTGAACTAACCTAATAATATTTTCAAGTGAATTTCTCCAACTTCCTAAATATTGTTCAAATTGTGCAAACAGTTGCTTATCTTCAGCAGTCTTGATAGTAGCTTTGTAATCTGATTGAAGTTTATTATTTTTATCTTTTAAACTACTAACTTCATTTGTTATAGCTTTTAAGTTACTCTTATTTGCAGGATCAGTAATTATAAGCATATCACCTCTAATTGCCATTACATTCGTCTTTAATTGTTGAAGATCGTTTGTCACCTTCAAATCTACATTATATATGTTATCTAAATTTCCATTTATCTTTCCCATCCTGCCAATAGAAATCATTCCCACTATACCGGTAAGAAGTGCTACTAGGATAAATGATGTTAACAATTTTTTCAAAATCTTTATGTTTGAAAACCATCTCATATAATTAATACTCCTTTCATCCGTATATATGAATAATATATGAATGCTAATTTGATTTATATAATTATAGCATAATATATCGACATTTTTTCACTAAGTTTTTATTAACATAAATGAATTTTAATTGTTTTGTTTCCTTTATTTCATACTAATTGCATACTTTATAGCTTTAACCATTTAACCTATACTACGGTACTTTTGATATGATTTGTAAACATTTCTAATTTGTTGATTCCTTACTGCATTGATGGCTCCCCTTTAGGTATTAAATTTTAATTATGCGCTGTGGGAACTCTTGTCCAAATTTTCATTTTGAACAACACTATGGGTTCTTCCATAAGTAAAGTAAAATACTATTCCTATAGCAAGCCATACGCAAAATCCTATCCAGGTTATTGCACGCATTGATGCCAAAAGTACAAGGCAGCATAATACAGTTATTACAGGTGTAAAAGGTACTCCCGGACATTTAAACTTTCTTTCCATATCAGGCATTGCCTTTCTCAAATAAATAACACCTAAAGATACTACTACAAAACTCAACAATGTACCTATACTCAAAAACTCTACAATAATATCAAGAGGTAGGAGTCCAGCTATTATGGCAGCTATGATACCTGTCAATATGGTAGAAACATAGGGAGTTTTATGTACGCTATGAATTTTTGAAAATGCTTTAGGAAGCAGCCCATCTCTGGACATAACCATAAATATTCTAATCTGACCATAAAGCATAGCTATCATAGTGGAAATCATTCCAAGAATAGCTCCAACACCTACAAGTGCTGATCCCCAGTTAATGCCAACGCTTGCAAGTGCAGCAGGTACAGCATTTTCTGAAACTATTTTATTAAATGGAACCATTCCAGTAAGTACAACTGCAACGGAAATATAAAGTATACTAACTACTATAAGACACATTATAATTCCACGTGACACATCTTTTTTAGGATTTCTAGCTTCCTCTGCTGCAGTTGAAATAGAATCAAATCCTATATATGAGAAGAACACCGTACTTGCCCCTGTAAAAACCCCTTTCCATCCAAAAGGCATAAAAGGCACATAATTAGATGGCTTTATATGAGATACTCCAAGGAAAATAAATAAAAGTATTACAGATACTTTCACACCAACAATAATATTATTAACTTTTGCACTTTCCTGCATTCCATAGTACAAAAGACAAGATAATACTAGTATTATAAAAACAGCTGACAAATCTATTATTCCGCCCTTAGCTGGAGATGCACTAATGGCATGAGGCAGTGTAATTCCTGCATTTTGTAAAATTCCTCTAAAAGTTCCAGACCATCCAGATGCAACTGCACTAACTGCAACTAAATATTCAGCAGTTAAACACCATCCAATAATCATTGCCACAAATTCTCCAAATGCTATATAAGCATAGGAATATGTACTTCCTGCTACTGGAAACATAGTAGCAAGTTCACAATAACATAAACCACAAAGACAAGCTACTATTCCACATAAGAAAAATGAAAGTATAATCCCTGGACCAGCCGCATGGGCTCCCTCACCAGTTGCTACGAAAATTCCAACTCCAACAACAGCCCCAATTCCTAAAGCCGCTATATCTATTGCTTTAAGATTCTTATTTAAACCTGTCTTTTTTACACTATCTTTAAGTTGTTCAAGCGACTTTTTCTTAAAAATGTTCATAAAAATGCCTCCTTATTAATGTTTAAAATATACTATATTGCAAAATTGCAAAAGGGCATGCAGTTGATATAATTACTCAAGCCTACATGTCCTTATACAATTTATACATTTTTAATTATACTTTATAAAATGCCTGTTTTCAATATAAAATGGGTATTTATACAATAAATTATTCATTTTTAAGACAATATATTTTAAATTAATACAAAATTTTATTCATATTTATTTAAAAATATATTATAAAAACTCATTTTAAATACAAAAGGGGCTGTTGCAATAGCAATTTTTAAGATTGCTTTAAGCAGCCCCTCTCTGTCATTATCTATTGATTTTTAATATATTTTATCCATTTCAGACCTTTTCTTTCTTTTTCCAGTATTTTTATAAACTTATCTAGAAGTCCCATCTTTTTAAGCTTCCTAAAAAAGGACTTAGGATAAGGTATATATTCTTCATAACTTTTCCTTGGATCTATAAGCATGAGTGTACCATCTTCTTGAACAAATAGGTGTGGAAATCTGATTTCCAATTTTTTGAATCCCAGTTTTTCCATATGATCAACTAAATCTACTACCTTTAGGACAAATAATCTACTCAATCCATATTTTTTTATATAATCATACACATTCATTCCACCTACATATTCTCTTATCATATAATGATCCCCCAATTTATAAGCCTTGGGAAAATGTGGACTTCCTTCTACAGATTTTAATATATCAAATTCAGCTTTGCAGCTGGTTGAACTTTTAAATATTTTAAGGACTTTTCCATTTGGCATAAGATAAACTTTACCGCTGTGGCCTTCTCCTAAATATTTACAATCTTTTAATTCAATATCATCGAATTTAGAACGAGAATATTCTTTTTTCAAAATAACACCTCCTTTGTTTTTATGTAGCATAAAAACAAAGGGTTTCAATATAAAATTAAAAAGTTGTATACTATTATAGTATTAAAAATATTCAATTATGCTACTTTAAATATTTAATACCTCAACTTTCGCACATACGAAATTTTCACTTAATATAAAAAATGAAATTAAATACCCATACTGCTGTGAACCAAATCCTATACATCTTTTTAACACAAAGGGAAGTATTATATCTGCAAAAGGAGCTACAAGTAGATTGGCTATCATGGAAAATACAGTTAGCTGCATTAAAGCCCTGCTACTCCTTATAAATCCTATTGCCTCCCTATTTTCTGCAAAGAAAGACTTTACAGTTATTTTTCCCTTTTCTCCACCTACATTTCTATAAATTATGAGCATAGAACACACTGCTGATATCATAAAAGATAAACCATTTAGACAAAATACCACCTTCATTCCAGCAAGCCCATATATTATACCTCCAAGGGCAGGTCCTATAATCATAGAAATTGCATCGCTTCCTCCCCTTAAGGAAGTTGCTTTCATAAGCTCCTCTTCATATGTAAGTTCTGGAAGGAGTGCTGTGGATGAAGCTTGAAAAATACTATCCATAATTGAAATGAATATCTGGAGTACAAACAGTATATAGATGCTTAAATTTTTCTCTGCCACCAAAAGTGCTAAAATTAATACTAAAATTCCTCTTCCAAAGTCCGCTGCTGCCATAATATTTTTTCTGTTTTTTCTATCTCCTAAAATGCCAGCAAAAGGTAAAGTTATAACATTAGGGACTAAATTAACTGCTGAAAATATACCCATCATAATCCCAGAATGAGTTATATCCAATATATATAGTGGTATTGCTACTTGTTGTATTCCCGTACCAATATAAGATATAAACCTTCCCAAAATATAAAATAGTAAATTTTTATTATCTTTCATTTCTATCGCCTACTTAATTAATTTAATATTTGAAATATTGTGAACTTTTTCTATACAATTATGGTAACATGGCTTCCATCCCTGGATTTTACCTCAACAAGTTTTAATCCTCTATATTCTTTCAAAATATTCATACACTTTGAAAGTTTCTTAAAATCAATCATATTTACATATTTTTTGTCCTTCTCAGGAATATACTTTTGTACAAAGGAAGACCCTGCAATTGAAAGTCCAAACTTTAAAAGTGCTATAGGACATGGTATTACAAATCTAATTTTACCTGACTTAATATGAACTCTCATAAATTTTCTCCTTTACTCTATGCTAACTTCCACTACATCTCCGTTTGCACTTTTTACATCTACTATCTTTCCTGAAAGCCCATTGTCTATTGCCTCTGCAATAACATTCAAATCTAAATTTTCCATGCCTTTTACATTATCCGGTATAGGAATTTTTCCTACAGTTTTCAGCAGGGTCTTTATAAACTTAATAGGCAAATTTACACTTACATTATCTCCATCATGGGAATTAACTCTTATTTTAAGCATTTTATTTATAATATCAGCATCGTTTGAAACATTGCCATAAACCTCAGGGGAAGTATTTTTATAATTTAATGCTTCAATAAGTTCCTGAGCTTTATCAGAAGTGATTTTTCCTTCTTCTACCATTTTTAAAATCTTTGATATTTCCTCATTCATTTTTAAAACTCTCCTTTTAGTATATTTATTCATTTAACATTTTAATAGCCTGATCTGCAGTTATTTCTCCTTTATCCAGCATATCAACTACTTTCTTTTTATCCACAGAATTAGATTTTGATACATTGTATCCAAGTGCATTTATAACTTCATCTAGTTTTGCCCTCACAGTAGGGTAGGATATTCCAAGTTCTTTTTCTACATCCTTTATGTTCCCTCTGTTTTTTAGGAAAACTTCTATAAATTTCAGTTGGCTATCTGTAAGATATTCAAACTTTGACATTTCAAAATCATTTTCAATTACAGTATTACATTTAGGACATTTTATCTTTGAAATTAAAAGTTTAGAAGAACAAACAGGACATTTGCTAATAATTTTATATGTCAAATTACCACTCTCCTTTTCTATGGTTATAATATACCATTGTGGATTAAATAAATCAATATCAAAATTAAATATTTTAATATTTATTTATATATATATTGATATTATTAATCTCTATGTTTATAAATTTAAATTGTATTTTACGTCAAATTTGTGATATGCATAACATTTTAACCTTTTAGAAGTACCTAGGGTTAAATTTTTCTTGACATTTTTAATAGTCTGACATATTATTAGTATACTAACTATATGTAAATTAATTATATCTATATCATATATTTTAGGAGGGAAAAAGCTATGAGATCTCTTGATAAATCCATTGGTATGTACATAAATTCTATCAATAGAAAAATATTAAGATTTTTATCTTTAAATCTTAAAAAATATAATATAACCACAGAACAGTGGTCAGTGTTATTGCATTTAACAGAAGAAGACGGTGTCAACCAAAAGCAGCTAGCTAAAAAAGTTGATAAAGATCAAGCAACTTTAGTTCGAATACTGGACATTCTTGAAAGAAAAAAACTAGTAATACGCAAAAAAAGCGCTGAAGATAGGCGCTCGTTTTTAATTTACGTTACAATTGAAGGTAAAAAACTAAAAGAGGAAGTATATCCCTTCATTGAACACTTATTTACAAATATTGTAAATGGGGTTTCAAAAGATCAATTAGATTTATTTATAGACACTCTAAGTAAATTTGAAAAAAACATATCTATGCAAGAAGAAAAATTAAACCAAAAATAACAAGGAGGAAAATTTATGGAAAAACATTTAGACAAATCACGTTATCAAAAAACAACCTATAATGTAGTACCAATAACTGTTGCCCTAGTCATGTCAGGATTTTTATGTATGCTAAATGAAACTTTACTAAATATGGCATTAATAGGAATTATCTCATGTTTTCGGCAACTTGCAAAATTTCAAATAACTTTTTGCAGTTGATATCCGTCTGTATTCCGTTTTTATTCCAGTGATTTTTGCATCCACAATAATCAAGGATAACACATTGTGGGACAAGGTTTAAGTTTCTGGCCTTTAACCCACCTTCTATTAGGTTGAGTACACATGCCACGCCTACAACTCCCACATCCCCATATCTAATATTTTTTGTATTTGAAAAGGCATCTGTTTCGTGGGGAACAATGAGAACCTGAAAATTATGTGATTTACCCAGCTCCGTAAGCCCATTTACCCTGCAGCTTTTAGAACAATTCCCGCACAAGAAACCATCTTCGACCTTTTTTCTCTTGCATACCCCTTCAGGTTTCAAGCAAACACAAGCAGGGAGAAGTACTTTTCTTTCCTTTGTCTTAACAAATAGCTTTCTAAATGCCTTACTTAATATCTCTGCTCCCACCATATTTAGATGATATTCAACTTCTTTCCTGCCACAGAAAACATTATCCTCTCTTTTTTTATAGAACTTATAACTGGTATTTAAAAAATTTTGTACATTTGGAGTATACATTCCAAGTACTTCCCTAGATCTTTTTTCAAACCACAGTGACATTTTAAATGCATTCTTGTTTACTTTAATAGTATATTCTTCAGTGTTATTTTTCAAAAATAACAGCCATGTATTCATTCTTTCACATTCATACTTAAATTCCCCTGAAGCAGTCAGCCAAAGTAATAATTTTTCAAAGTCACTTTCATCATAAGATACAGTAGAAGGTTGTACTTCTTTCTTCAAAAGATATTTATATGCGAGTCTTCCCCTTAAATTATCCACACTTTTTTTAAAAAATTTTAATTTTGTTCTTAAACTAAATAAGAATTTTAGGATGTTTAAGGGTAATCTATCTGCATTTAAAGCTCTTGTTATATAAGTTTTCCATAAAACTCCAATGATTAAGAACTCCAGCTCATACTCTTCTCTACTTCTAGCTTCTTCTATATTATTGTTTTTAACAAAATGAATAAAGTCTTCTATTATGTTATTTGCTTCAATTTCAATTTTTCCCAAAACTTCATTTGAAAAATTAGATATACACATATAATATTCATTTGAATTTTTAGATTGATCTGTAAGCAAATAGGTTATACAATTTTCCATAATATTCTCCTATTTAATAATATTCAAATTTTTCTTATACAACTATATTATCACTTTAGATATATGAAAAGTTATGTAAATTAAAATATTAATCATTGAAACCTTGCTTCAATAAATTTGTAATTAAGTTTTTTTATGTTAATAGACCCAGCTATTTAATATGGATATGTTCTGGAAATACTGTTAAAATAGCAAACATAGACAAGCCTAAATCTCAAGGATGAGATACGGGGGATAATTATTTTTGGGGGTGAATCTTTTTTACTAAAAAGTAGGGGTGTCCCAATCCCGAACCCGTCAACTAACCTCGCAGGCAAAATTAAGGGGGATCCATATTTATGAATTTCAAAAAAATCAGGACAATGTTATTTGCCGCAGCTTTATGCACATTATCTTTTACTCAAGTATATGCAGCTAGTTACACTGTGAAACCTGGTGACTCCCTATTTAAAATAGGAGTATTATTTAAAACCAATGCAACTACAATTATTAATGATAATAGCTTAAGCGGAAACACCATATATCCAGATCAAATTCTATATGTTAATTCAAAGACCTATACTGTACAAGCCTCTGACACACTTTATTTGATTGCAAAAAAATTTGGCATATCTCTTGATGCTTTAATTGCTGCCAATAGCAACGTAAGCAATTATATTTATCCTGGACAAGTACTCAATATTCCTTCAGGTTATGTTTTTAAAGAGGCAACCTCTCCAAAATATATAGTTTCATGTACTGACAGCGAGGTAGATTTGCTTGCAAGACTTGTAACCGCAGAAGCAGAAAGTGAACCTTACACTGCTAAAGTAGGTGTAGCTGCTGTAGTATTAAATAGAGTTAAAAGCTCCCAGTTCCCATCTACAATAAAAAGTGTAGTATACCAAGTATCCAATGGATATTACCAATTTACTCCAGTATTAAACGGATGGATAAACAAGCCTGCTTCTGATAGTTCCAGAAAGGCTGCTTTAGAAGCATTGTATGGTTCTGATCCAACAAAAGGAGCTATTTATTATTTTGATGATTCCACTACAAATAGTTGGCTCTGGTCAAAACCAATTGCCTTAAGAGTTGGCAAACTGGTATTCACATACTAGAGTTTCTAAATTGAAAGTTGACATATACCAGCTCATATGCTGACAAATTTCACCATACTAAAAACTTTTTATAGGTCTAAAGTTCGGTATTTTGAAAATCTAAAGAGGCTTATATAAACTCGTACCTCAGACATATATAAGCTTCTAAGATTTTCTAAAATACCTCACTAAGACTTATAAAAAAAGTTTTTAAGTGTGCTTTCAATTTTGTCAGCATTATTTTCGGGTATAAGTTCAAATTTCACTTAGAAAACCTATAGATTGTAAAGTTTAAAACTAAATCTATGAGTGCTCAAAATTGCTAATTATCAATGAATCTTACTTAGTGGGAAAAGCAGATATCCCAAATCTTTGATTTGGTGATAGTCGCTTTCACAGAGTGCGTGGGAGTGTTACAGTAGGTAACCATCAGATAAATCTTAGTTGAATTTATAACTTTATCATTTAAATCAAACTGGCAATTTGGATAAGTTTAAGTGTAGAGTTAAGTATCTATACATATAGTTTTTAACTAAAAAATAAACTTATGCGTAAAAATATTCGCAGCATAAGTTTATTTTTTGTTTACAACCTCTATATTAAAGGTACTTCTTTGCAAGTTTATCAAAACTATCTAAAGATTTCTCTA
>DAISLB010000032.1:8100-26043 GCA_036820645.1 Clostridium sp. | reverse complement strand
AGGAAGAAAGTTATACTAGCCAATGCAGTCCCTATACACCACAAGTATCAAAGAAATATGCTAAAAAGTCTAATAGAAAGTATAGGGGGTTATACAAGAATAATGCTAATACACAAATATTTAATGCTGATTGTGTTGGAGCATATAACATACTAAGAAAGTATCTGTGTAGGATGGAGAAATCCATACCAGCAGTAGTGAGGTTGGACACCCCAAGGATGTACCATTGGAACTCACAAAATTTCTTTGCGAATCCGAAGCTCTCCATTTCAATGGAGATGTAGTTCACTTAGAGAGAAGGAAATAATAAATATTGTTGTTGTTTCTAAAAGAGATGAAAATTATTGTTATGAGGTAGCTGCTAAAAGAAAGAAAAAATATAAAAATAAAGTATTTAAAGATTCATTTAAAGAAAAATAATAAATTAATAATAAAGAATGTAGCCGCGACTTAAATTATTGCAGCTACATTCTTTTATTTTTTCTTTTCCTATAAACCTGCTCTTTATATTTAAATCCTGTTCACTTTGCTAACTTAAAAAGGCAATTCATCTTAAAGCAAGCGAAATGCAATAGAAAGGATGCAGGAATATTTAAAAGGAAATAGAGCCTCAAAAAAATATGTAAATACTACAGCCCCAGTTAATTGCTAAGATATTGCAGCTACATTTACCAAAAATATTATTAGAAATCTCAATTAAACGGTTAATAACCTCATTATTGATACATTTATGCTTATACTCTGTAACCACAGCTAAGTGATATTTTAAACTGTAGCAGCTGTGCCTGTTTGTTTTATATTCAATACATATAATATGCTAACCCCTCTTTACAACTAATTGATTAAGTAATAAGATTATATTATACATTCAATATAAAATCAATACCCCCAAAAATGAAATACTTGCTAAAGTCTTCTATTTTTGTATTAGAAAAAGGAATTAATAAAATAAAAAAGGAGATTGAAATAATGGCTAAAAAAGAAATAAAAACAGATTTATGGGTATATGACCTTCTTAAACAAGCTGAAATAAATCTTGATTCGCAAGGAAGTAATATTAAAGAAATAAATGATGCACTAAAAACAGCTTCAAAGAAAGGTACAGGTAATGTTGGCTTTCCTGAATATGTTGGTGTAGTCAAAGACTATTTATTAGTTATTGAAGATAAAGCAGATTTAAGTAAACATATAAAATTTGATAATAAAGGGCTTATAAGCACAGAAACAACTGCAATAAAAGACTATGCAGTTAATGGTGCTCTGTTTTATGGCAAGCATTTATTTGATAATACTACATATAAAAAAGTAATTGCATTTGGTGTATCTGGTGATGAGAAAAAGCATAAAATTACACCTATTTATATAGATGAAACAGAGTTTTATAGGCAACTACCTGAAGTAGAATCGTTTATATCATTTAACGAACATAATATAGATGAATACTACACAAGAGAAATTTTAAAAGAAGATACAGACCAAGAAAAAGAAACTGCAGAAATTCTCAAAGATGCTGCAACCTTACACGAAGATTTAAGAAATTATGGTAATTTAAAGGATACAGATAAGCCATTAGTTGTATCAGGTATTCTTTTAGCCTTAAGAGAAAGTGAATTTAAAAATTTCTCTATAGATGATTTAACGGGCGATGATATAAAAACTGATGGGCAAAAAATATACGATGCAATAAGTGATAATTTAAAGCGTTCAAAAGTTGCTCCTGAAGTAAAAAAGGATAAACTATTAAGTCAATTTGCACTTATAAAAGATACTGTTAAACTAAATGAAATTGAACCAAAATTAGGGAAAACACCTTTAAAATATTTTACTGAATTTCTATATAAAAAGATCTATAAGTCTATAAGATATAGCAATAGTGCAGAAGATTATATAGGAAGATTTTATGGGGAATTTATGAGTTATTCAGGTGGTGACGGTCAAACCCTTGGTATTATTCTAACCCCTAAACATATAACTGAATTATGTTGCGATTTGGTCAATATTCAGCCTAATGATATAGTATTGGACCCATGTTGTGGTACTGCTGGCTTTCTTATTGCTGCAATGCATAATATGATAAAAAAGACAAATGATGCTAATGTAATAAAAAGTATTAAGCAAAAACAGTTACATGGTATTGAGATACAACCATATATGTTTACTATTGCTACTACTAATATGATTTTAAGAGGTGATGGTAAGAGCAATCTTATAAATGAAGATTTTTTAAAGCTGGATGCTAATAAATTACAGCTTAAACAAGCTACTGTTGGTATGATGAATCCACCATATTCACAAGGTTCAAAACAAAATCCAAACTTATACGAAATAGCTTTTACAGAACATTTACTAGATTCTCTAACCGAAGGAGCAAGATGTGCAGTTATTGTTCCACAATCTTCTATGACAGGTAAAACCAAAGAAGAACAATCTATAAAAGAAAACATATTAAAACATCATACATTAGAAGGTGTTATTACCTTAAATAAAGACACTTTTTATGGCGTAGGAACTATCCCTTGCATAGCTGTATTTACTGCAGGAGAACCACACCCAAAGAATAAAGTATGTAAATTTATTAACTTTGAAGATGATGGTTATAAAGTAGCTCCACATATCGGTTTAATAGAAACAGAAGCAGTAAAAGATAAAAAACAACACTTACTTGATGTTTGGTTTGATAGAATAAAAGCTGAAAGTAAATTCTGTGTAAAAACAACTATAGAAGCAACTGATGAATGGCTTCATAGTTTTTATTATTTTAATGATGATATTCCTATTGATAAGGATTTTGAAAAAACTGTTGGCGATTACTTGTCTTTTGAATTCTCAATGATAATGCAAAATAGACAATATTTATTTAACACTTCCCTTAAAAAAAAGGAGAAAAATGAAAATGAAACTAAATGATAGAAAGTGGAAAGAATTTAAAGTTGATGACATCTTCGAGATTTTTAACTCTGTGCCATATCATAAAAATAATTTAATATCAAATAATGATGAAAATAATTCTATTCCATATATAACAAGGACCAATAAAAATAATGGATTAGAAGATATTGTGGAAAAAAGGGAAAGTTTTAAAACCAACCCAAAGGATATTATTATATTTGGGGCTGAAAATGCTACTTTCTTTTACCAACCTTTCGAACATATAACCGGCAATAAAATGTATGGTGTTAAAAATAATATGATAAATAAATATGTAGGCTTATTTATTCAACAAATGCTTAATAAAAGTATTAAAGATTGTGGTTTTTGTTATGGCCAAGGTTTGACTGGAGCAAAAGAAAAACGAAGAAATATAATGCTTCCAGTTATGATTGAAGATGATACTAAACCCGACTGGCAATTTATGGATGATTATATAAAAGGGCAAGAAGAACTAAAAAAGAAAAAGTATTTTGATTATATTAAAGATATTGTTGGAAATTTAGAATATAAAAAGATACTTTCATTAGAAAAAAAAGAATGGAAGAGTTTTTATATTTCAGACATTTTCAATATAGAACCAGGCAAAAGGTTAACCAAAACAAATATGATAAGTGGAGATATGCCTTTTATTGGGTCAACTGATTCAAATAATGGCATTACTAATTTTGTATCTAATATTAATATAAGTTTAGATATGAATGTACTTGGTGTAAATTATAATGGTAGCGTTGTTCAAAATTTTTATCATCCATATAAATGTATTTTTTCTGATGATGTTAAGAGATTTCACTTAAAACAACAGTCAGATAATAAGTACATTTTATTATTTTTCAAAACAATAATATTAAAGCAAAAGAACAAATATACATATGGATATAAATTTAATGAAAATCGAATGAAAAGACAAAAAATATTAGTTCCTATAAATGAGCAAAATAGTCCAGACTATAAGTACATGGAGCAATACATTAAAAATATTATGATTACAAAATATAAGGAATATATTTTATATAATAATTAATAGCTAAATGGGGAATAACGCAATTATGGTTTTTGTAGTTAGCATTATTCCAATAATAGTAGCAATTGTGTTTTTTCAGTTAGCTACTATTTTTTTATTTATCAAAATATCATACAATGGCAACTACATTCTTTTATTTTTTCTTTTTCTATAAACCTACCCCCTCCACATTTAAACCCTGTCCACTTGTCTGCCATAAAATGATGGATTACATTCCAAAGTAAGCAAAATACAATAGAAAGGCCATAGGAGCGTTTTAATGGCATATCATAAAACTTACACATTTTTAAAGCTACTTTATCCATTGTTTAAAATGAAATAGCCTTAAAAAAATAGCTTGGGCTTAAAAATAAGAAAAATATAGCAGAAATTAATAATATATTTAATCAGCTTAGTATCTTAATTATTTGCTAATAGAAAGACAATACACAAAAGTAGTTATATAATACTTCACTATAACTTTCTTTTTATTTTCTTATAGATGAAATGCGGCCTATAGCTTGCATCGATTAGAGCAGTGTTCCAGCTCCCATAAATATTTATAATTGTTGCAATATTAGGCTTGGTATAACGCATATCTTTCGCAAATGGGACCCAGCCTAATTGTTTGACTCTTTTCCTAATAGCATTAATACAGTCTTGCTTTGTATAATTTCTGTTAGCAGTTAGACCAGCTTCTTTAATTGCATTATTCCAACTCCCAAATAATTTAGCTACGTTTTTCCTGCATGGTTTTAGTGCTGAGTTTTCATAATCACATACGGTTGGGGTCTTTTTTAGCTGCTTTGCTAGTAGTTGTATTGAATTAATTGCATATTCTTTAGTATAAGCCAAGCAAATTGCACATCCTTTTTAAAACTATGTTTTCGTTAGTATTTGCACTTAAATACTCTAACCTTATATCATTCTTTCTTATTTCATTTATAACTTTATAATACATTGCATGGTTTAAATAATTAGTATAAATAAATACAATATCAGCATTATTTAATATATTTATATCAAAGTTAAGTGCATCAGGGTGTATAAATGTAAAATTAGGTAGTAGCTCTTTCATTCGCTGCTGCCATTTTTCATGCCCACCAATAACAACAGCCTTAACATTTTTTAATTTATTTGTATCTATATCTTTTTCTATATATTCCTCTTGATTGTCGAGATTAAATATAAATTCTCTTAAAGAGGAAACCTCTTTTTTATAATCTTCTTTTTCATTTAATTTTTGGGATAATTTTTTATTTTCTTTTTCTAATTCTTTTATTTTATTTTTTAATTTATTATTTTCATCTTTTAATATTATACTTTCCTTATTTATTTTTTCTTTTTCTAATTTAATATTATTAAATAATTCTTCTTTTTTATGAAGTTCTTCATATAACTGCTCATTAAAATTCTGAAAGAAAAACTGTTTCGCTTTATTATATTCTTTACACAAATAGCGAATTTCAATCGCAGGATATATGAATTTTAAGAACTCTTTATAATCAATTTCTTCCTTGGGAAATAAGCTTGTATAGCAAAACATTGTTTCTTGTATTTCTTTTGAGCTTAAATAATCCTTACCAACTATACTTACTAGTGATATTCCTTCAAAGTCATATATGCGTTCAAACGCATCGAAGAATTTTTCTTCCTTTGATAATTTATCTGTATTTATAAGCATACCTTCTTGTACATCTTCTTTTAATCTGTAAGAAGTGGGTATAAAACTTATTGGGCCTTCCTTTTTTATTTTTAATTCTAACTTTTCTAATAACTCTTTTTCTGCTTCTGGTATATCGTTTATATTTACTCTCCAGTCTTTTGTGTAACGTAATAACCTTTGGCTGTATGACTGTATTAAGCTATTATAGATATCATCTGTTGCATCTATCTCTTTATTTAAATTCTGTGAAAAGATAATAAGCATTAAAACATTAGAATTTAATTCATCATCTCCTATATTATTCATTCCTTTATTTTTCCTAACAAAATCATATAGGAACTTTGAAATTGTAATTTTGTCATGGTTTTCTGCATAAACGTAGGAATATCTCCAATTACATTTCAATATCTCATATAATGCATTATTTATATAATCATCTTCTCCAGAAGCAATCAAAATACCTAGTACCTTTTTAAAATAATATTCCTGCTTAACAGATCCCTCCTGTGCCATCTGATGATTATAATACTTATTCTGTTTTGCTAAACTTATAAATTTTAGCTTGTCCTTATTATAAATTTTATCAATATCACTGTATGTTGCAGGGTTTGTACTAAACGCTTCACATAAAAAAGGTGTTAAATCAATTTCTGTTTCCATTATCTTCGCCCCCCCTATCTTTATTATATCCATTACACTGCAATTTAAAACTGTACCTGTCTTTAATATGTCCCTGTGATTTTGCAGTTATAAACACTTATTAATTACAGGTATTCCACCTTTTTTGGTATTGACTTCATATTAAGTATATAATATAATTATATTATATAATCAATTAGTTGTAAAGAGGAGTGAACATATTATGAATACTGAATATAAAACAAATAGGCACAGCTGTTACAGCTTAAAATATCACTTAGTTGTAGTTACAAAGTATGGGCATAAGTGCATTAATAAAGAAGTTATGAACCGCTTAATTGAGATTTCTAATAATATTTTTGATAAATGGAGCTGCAGTATTTTAGAAATTAACATTGAAGCTAATTATCTGCATATTTTTTTTGAAGCTCCACCGCAAGTGCAGTTATCTAAGCTTATTAATAATTTTAAAACTGTAAGCAGCAGATTAATAAGAAAGGATTTTGCTGAATATTTATCTAAATTTTATTCAGGGCCTTATTTTTGGAGTGAAAGTTACCTCGTTTTATCTGCAGGTGATAATGCTATCAGTGATATTGTTAAGCAGTATATTCAGAGCCAAGCTGCTCTGCAGGAGTAGGGAATACACAAACTGAATAAAATTAATATTTGATCTTTATAATGTTTATTGTGCTAATTGCAGTGCTAATTGCACAAAGGAGGAGTTTATTTGGAAAAAAATAATATAAAAAAATTATTAATGTTTATTCCAGGTTTTCGCAGTCATAAAGCTTGGAAAATGATTATAGCTTCGATTTATTATTTTATGGCAATATTTATAGGAATTACCGATGGTTTCGGCATCTTTTTATTTCTTATAGCAATACCATTTTGGATATTCTCAATTATAGACTTAATGAGACATAAGAAGAAAGGTATACCTATTAAAAAAGCAATAATACCATTTTTTATTTCATTTGCTTTAATGATTACTGGCTTTGCCATAAGCCCACAAGCAAAACAGATTACTTCAAATTCTAAAAATGTACCAGTTAAAACTGAAAATATAGATAGCAAAGAAAATAATATTAATGAAGAATCTGAAAGCAAAGATACAGCTAATACTGCACAAAATAAAGATAGTAAGGAAGAAAAAGCAAACTCAAAACTTAATGGAGAGCTAAAGATACATTATATAAATGTTGGACAGGGCGATAGTATTCTTATTCAGCAAGGGAATGCAACTATGCTTATTGATGCTGGACCTGATGCAAATACAACTGCAGATTACTTAAAAAGACAAGGCATTAAAAAGATAGATGTATTAGTTGGTACACATCCACATGCAGATCATCTTAGCGGTATGCCTGCTGTTATAAACGAGTTTAATATAGGTAAAATATATATGCCAAAGGTTACACACACATCTAAGATATTTGAGAATACAATGGAGTCTATAAAAGCAAAAGGAATGAAAATATCAACACCGCACTCAGGGGATTCTTTTAAATTAGGTAATGCAGATTGTACTATATTAGCTCCGAATAGCAACAGCTATAATAATTTAAACAATTATTCCATTGTATTAAGAATAAAATTTGGTAATAATTCTTTTATATTTGATGGGGATGCTGAAAGTTTATCAGAAGGTGAAATACTGCAAAAGCAATTAGATATACAGTCAGATGTAATAAAATTAGGACATCATGGAAGTAGAACTGCAACAAGCCAAAGCTATTTAAATAAAGTTAACCCTAAATATGCAGTTATTTCCTGTGGTAAAGGAAATAGTTACGGACATCCACATGCAGAAACTATGACAAAACTTAAAGAAAAGAATATAAAAGTTTATAGAACAGATGAGAATGGCACAATTATATGTACATCAGATGGTGAAAATATTAAATTTAATTGTGAACCTGGAAGCTATAATTCTGCTGCTGGGCAATCAAAGCCAAAATCAAAATCTAATAATACTGGTAGCAGTGGAGCTGCTGCTACAAAAACTACTAAACCAGCTGCAAATCCAGCACCTAAACAAACCTCTAATAGTCAGAAAGAAGAAACTGTTTATATAACAAATTCAGGGAAAAAATATCATAGGACAGGCTGCAAGTATCTTAATAAAAGCTGTACTGAGATTAAAAAATCAGATGCTGTCAAAAGAGGATATACTCCTTGTAGCAAATGCAATCCATAGGCTTAAAGTTTTTTGGCACCTAAGAATTTCATAATTTTAGTTGCTAAAATTTCAGAGTTTAAAAAAAGAGAGCTATTTTTTTAAGCTCTCATTTTTAAATATTCTTAGTTTTTAATTAGGAATATGCTTTTAAGTCTTTTGTTCCCTTTATCTATAGGGTTTTTAATAGCTCCTTCTAAAAACTCAAAAGCCATTTGGATAACTACATAACACTGGAATTCTGAAAGAGCTTGAAGCTTTTTCAGTATAGTATCCTTATCAACCTTGTAAAAAGTATCATATCCATCCAGTAAAATACTGTCTTTAACATTCCCTATTAGAACAATCTTTGGATTAATTGTGCTAACATCATAGAGTGTACCATTTAAAGCTGCTGTAATAAGTACTGCTTCCTCTACTGTAAAATAATTAATAAGCTCCTTTTGAGTATATTTTATTAATAAATCCAATTCGTCTTTTTTATTAGACTTATTTATATATTCACTTATAATATTTCTGACAATAGCAGATATACTTTTAGGTCCGTTGCCAGAAGCTTTGTTATTTTTAACTTCTTTACTTAAATGCTCATAATCACTTTTGTTATAAATTAATGTCTTTTTTATTTTTTCTTCATTGTTTTTTAGTGCCATAACACTGCTTGGTTACAAAAATCATAACAAAATGTAACCATACTCCTTTCTTTATTCTTATTAATTCTTATGATTTTAAAGCTAATATATTTTATCAAATTTAAATATTAGTTAACATTTGCTTAGCTCATTATTCGTCCTGTGGTATAAATTTAATTTCAAATCTATCTAATGGACAATAAGCAAAATGCCCACACTCATCCGCAAGAATTAAGGTGCCGTCTTCACCTAAATAAAATCCCTCCATATCACAAAATACAAGATCTTGTGCCCATTCTTCTTCATGTGCAATCCGTCTCACATCTGGCACATTACCTGTTTTCTTATCTATAACTTTAAATTGATACATAAAAAACCTCCTACATATTATTCTTGAATTATGAGCTATACAATTTCGCATATTTTTACTTCATTATTCTCTATACAAACTCTTTCAATGGGTAAATCATTTTCAAACCCTTCTACAACTACATCTAAATCTTTATCAAATTTTTTTAACTCTTCTATAAGTTCCCCTACTGTTATTATCAAAATTAATCACCTCCTTCACATAATTTTCAGCTATTTCTTTGGAATGAAAATTATATTTTAAGTTTCATATGTGTCTGTAATAAAATCTCTTGGGCATTATGAAAGGTTGATACTTGCTCTTTCTTTAGCAAAATATGTCCAACCTCATTATCATAGGTAACATCATAGTTTTGTGGTAAACTTTGCAGTATTGATATTAATGCATTGACTTTCAATTTATAACTTCCTTCACAATATTTTTAAGATTATCTAATTTCCTTGTTATGCAACTTAATACCATTCAACGATACCTCCATTTTCTGCACAATCTTTAAAAATATTTTTCAAATCAATAAACATTACACAATCTGATCTTCCTATATATCCATAACAGATATTATCATCATAATCCTTTATCTTCTCATAAATCTGCTTTGCTTGGTCTTGGTTAATAGTTCCTCCACAATCAGGCTGATAACAAAAATCTGCAATTTCAGCAGTTATGATATTTTGCTCAATCAATTCTTCAGTTTTTTATCATATTCTTTTAAAAAAGATTCTTTCTCAACTCCTTGAAGAAGCACTGCATTATCTAATTCTGCATAATGTTTTCCAAATTCTAAATTAGAAAGAGATGCTACTTTATTTCTAAAGTTATAAAAACCTCCATATCCCATATCCTTACTAAAGTTTTTAGACTTTATTATAATTCCCATTGACTTACTCTCCCCCTATAACACATTTTTTAAAATTTCACTTAATCATTACCTTTGTATTATGCTGTAAATTCTATAACTGATTTTCTTCCATCGCTTATTACAAATATTTTGTTTATATTAGTTACAGAAAAGGAAAAACTATTTTGTGATACATCTATACCGCTTATTTCTCTATCACCATTTTTATCAATAAACCCTTGAGTTTCTTTAATAACTTCACTTAAATTCATATTTTTAAACTCCTCTCCGCCATACTTTTTTCACTATTAATATCTCTATATTCGTCTTGATAATGCTTACAAAAAATCGCATACTGAGCCAGTTTCCTTACACGCATCGGAACAAAATTTAGCCATCTAAATTACCCCTTTCCCTATAATGTGGCCTATCCTTAAATATCATGCTGTCTTCACAGTCATTTATATTACAATTATCTTCATATGGGCAATATGGCAATTCCTCATCATCTAATCTAAAATACAAACAATGAGTACAATATACATAAGTATTTTCATCCATATTATCAGTCCTTTCCTTATATTAATTTTCAGATTATTTAATATTTTTAATGTTCGTTCATCTGATATAGTGATATTAACTTGCTTCTTTTGGGTATAATGCTTAATACAGCTTTTACAGTTTTTTCTACCCTCCGTGGCATATTTAATTACATATATTATATAACATATGTTGCACTATGTAAATAACCTTTTAAAAAAGTGAAATATAGAATATATATAAAAAAGTATTGCACTTTTATAAAACAGATGCTATAATATAAATATATTAAGAAATACGAATACTTAAAGAAAAGAGGAAGTGAGATTATGCCTGATATAACTTTACGAAAAATTGTAATTAAATCAGATTTTGCACATTTTAAAATTCCATACAGCACGAAAATACAAAGAACATATAAGATACCGCCAATATCAACAGTGGTAGGTATGCTTAAAGTAATATTCAATGAAGATATCACCGATTTCATTGTTGGATATACATTCACAGCTAATGATAATATTTTTAGAGATATTCAAAAGATATATAAAGAAGTTAACCTTAACTCAAACTACAAAGAAAAAGATAGATATGATAAAGATGGTAAGTGGGTAACAGATATATGCGAAATTGACTATCTAGTAAATCCTATATTAACCATCTATACAGACATAAAAGATAACCTCAATATAAATGAATGTCTAAATATGGGGAAAACAGACTGCCTTGCAAAAGTATATTCAGATACACAAGTTAAATTAATTAATACACCAGGGGAAGGACATAACCAATGGACCGATACAAACACAGGTAACGGCATAATACAAAGAATTGCAACAGAAACAGCTTATAATAGTAAAAAAGGTATCTACGATATAAATACTGAATTAGTACAATTAAATGAAACTTTTGATTATGATGTGTATGATCCTGAAGAAAAAGAAAGTATATTCCTTTGGAAATGGGGAAAAGGAGGAAAAATAAATGTTGCATTTAAATAGAAAGCAAATAAGATTTGAAGTAAAAAATGACGCAGTTATAAACTACAACTATAATTATGAAATAATGACATATCTATATAAAAGCTTTACAGAAATAAATGAGAAAAAGGCTTTAAAGCTACATGACGAAGGATATAGAGTAGATGGAAAGACATACAAACTATTTAATTTTATTATTTTGTTTAAGGATGCAAAATTCACTGATAAAGGGATTGAAGTAAAAAAAGGTGATACATTAAAATTACTTATATCAGGTGAAAGTAGTACTTTAAATAATATGATAAAAGGTATTATAAAAGTAGGTAAGCTAAACTTATTTGGATGCCAATTAGAACCAACAGAGCTATTAAATGATGAACCTATTAAATTTAAAAATAAAATGCTATATAAGGTATGCAGCCCCATAGTAGAGAAAACATATGATGCAGAAAAGTCTATCACAAGATATACCAATCCTATGCAGAAAGAATTTTATACTGCTTTAGCTCAGAATTTAAAAAGGAAATACAAACTTATATATGATAAGGAATATGAAGGAGAGCTGCACTTTGATATTGACAATACATTAAAAATAAAAAATAAAGCTATAAATCTTATAAAAGGCAATGGACAGATTAAAGGAACTGGTAAATACGAAATATGGGTTCAAGCTGATAGAGATATGCAGCGTGTAGTTTATTACTGCGGCTTAGGACAAAATAACAGCACAGGAGCAGGGTTTCTAAATTATATAGTTGGAAGGGATTAATTATGGAAAGGACATATAATGCTTTTGTAGATAATGGACTGTATGCAGCAGGATATTATCTGCATAAAGAAATACAAGATATAACTATTGATGATCTTAAAAATAATATTAAAATGTTCTCTGACATCATTGGTGATTACATACGAGTTCCAAAACATGCTTCTGTAGCTTGGAGTGGATTTACCAATAGCAGTTTTACAACACAGCTAAAGGAAGATAAAAAAGATAGTAAAATAAATAATAAAAAGATATATGAACAGTTTAAAGAACTTTTAGATAATATAGGCACAGAACCTTGTAGTATATGCGGCCATGAAAATGGAAATTTAGATATCACTGCAACAAGAAGTTTACTGCCAGGCATAAGTTCCAATACGTTTTTTAATTATAGCAACAACTTACAGGCAACTACTATATGCCCTGTATGTTTATTCTTAAGCTTACTATCAATACTGAACATGAGGAAGAATCAAAACACGCTATTATATAATTCTGATAATGATTTGCTAATGAAAAATTATACCGAAATGCTGCAAAACGAACTAAAAGATGATATAAAAAACAATAGTGAAAAAGAAAAAAAGAAAATAAGCAATTATCAGCATTTTGAGAACACGTTAAAATATTTAACAAATCAAGATACGAAATACAAAGGATATATAGTGCAGGTTGCTTTTGATAATTTAGGACAAAAAGAAGAATATCACGAAAATTATATATCTGCAAAAGAGCTTAATCTATTATATATATTAAAAAATAATAACTTATTAAATGAATTTTTTGACTTAGGATTCACTACCATATTAATTAACAACCATGGAAGAAATGAATATATATATAAGCTTATAACGAAAGAGAACACATTAAAATGTTCAAAAGACTTATTCATAATAATTGATAGGGAGATGAATAGCGTGGACCAAGAAACAACAGAACTAATTGCGAACATTTGCCAAAAATTAAGTACCATTAATCAAAAGAATGAAATAGATGCACTAAAAAAGATACGTCTTCATTCACAGTATGAAGATTTAATACTTAAATGGCAAGAAGCATATAAAAAAGCAACATCAGAGAATCTGTTTGACAGCTTAGAAGACTATGAGAAATTAGTAAACCCTAAAAAATGGATTTCAATACGAAGAAGGTTAATAAGCCAGTTTATTATAATATATAATTAAACCATAAAAAAATATTAATACAAAAAGAAAATAAATAATTTAAAATATGAGGAGGAATTTATTATGAGACACTTAAATATGATGTATGCAATAGAGGTATTATCTAGTAAATTAAATGGGAGCTCAGATACAGTTGAGGAAAAAAAAGCTGAGTTTGATAACGTATCATACGTTAAAAAGATTGATGGCAGGGGAGTAGTTTCTGCACCATGCCAAAAATATAATATTCAACGTTTTATGCAGGAAGCAGAAAATATGCCTATAGGGAAAAGACTTAAAAAAGGCACCAAAGTTACTATCAGTGCTGATCCCTACAAGTATGTAAATGAAGATATCTTTGGCTTTATGAGAGCTGATAGTATATCTATAACTGAAGAAGAATATGACCAATTAGACGCAGAATCAAAAGTTTTGTTTACAAGAGATAGTAAAAAAGGCTATAAGCAAAACATTACTAAAAAAAGAAAATCAAGATTCCAGTTAAGCCCGCTTATAAATATGAGCAATAGGAAAATTGATACTGAGTGGAATATCTGCTCAACAGAGAGTGATAGTATGCCTTACGAAAATGAGATCTATTCGGGCATATTCGCAGCAATAGGTAATGTAAATATTGATGACATTTCATCATTTAAAATAAGCGATATCACAAGTGAATTTAGAGATTATGCTGTTGAAGAAGGAAGAACAGAAAAAGAATTAAAGATAAGTAAGAATGAAAAATACAAAAGAATTGAATCTGCAATAAAAGGCTTGCAGCATCTATCAATTGAAGGAAATCAAAATAATTACTTAACAGATACAACTCCTAAAATAGTTATGTTAGGCGAATATTCATGGGGCAATAATATATTCCAAGGAGTAATAAAAGAAAACGGAATAGACATTGACGCATTAAAAGAAGCATTAGATGAAAATGAAGAATTTAGAAAATCAGATGTATGGATTGGCATTAGTGATAAAATAGTTGATCCGCAGTACAAAGGTGTTAAAAAAACTCTAACAGATAAATTAGAAGATTATAAGTTTGTTCATGTAGATAGTGTTAAAAATACTTTCGACGAATATTTAAAGTATTTGAAAAATACACTGTAATATAACTTAATATAAAGTGAATTATCCCAATTAACTGCTATAATAAATGCTGTACGGCTACTGATATATAAGGCTTTAAGCTTATATATGCAAAAATATAAAAAACGGTTGGGATAATTTTTATTTAATAGAGAGTTATCAATGCTTAGCTACTATACGTTAAAGTATAGAATGTAGGAAATACGGTAGTCTTAATAGAACAGAAGATGCTTATAAATCACCCAAAAAGTTGCGTAATTTCAACAAATTTGATAGTCTTAATAGAACAGAAGATGCTTATAAATATAAAACCAAGGCTCCTGAAGAAATAGCAGCTACAAGTCTTAATAGAACAGAAGATGCTTATAAATTAGTTGGATTTGTTGTGACTAAATTCTTTAAAAAAGATATTAATAGAACAGGGTTGCTTATAAATGAGGTCTAAAATGCATATTAATATCTTAATAGAACAGAGGTTGTTTATAAATCTTGGAACAGGGTTATTAGGAATGAATCTGAGAAGTTTTAATTTAACAAGGCTGTTTATAAATGCATACATTTCCGTTGTACTGGAGTCTTTATGCTCAGTCTTAATAAAGCAGAGTTACTTATAAATAATAAAAAAAGACCACTTTTGGTTTTTTTATTTACAGCCTTAATGAAGCAAGATTGCTTATAAATGATTGCCCAAAACGTTTTAGATTATCAACTTTTTATCTTAATAGAGCTGAATTGCTTATAAATTTTTTTATATTTTTTAAAAATAGAGATATATATGTGCCTTAATTTAACATAAGATGTTTATAAATCTTGGGACAGGGTTATTAGAAATGAATCTAAGAAGTTTTAATTTAACAAGGCTGTTTATAAATGCACTATGAACATCTCAATTTAATGTTACTATTTTCATCTTAATAGAGTAAAGCTGCTTATAAATGCAAATGTCACTTTTTCGTTGTTTACCATAAGTGGATCTTAATAGAACAAGAATTGTTTATAAACTCCTTTTTTTATATTTTTTTATTGCATAAATATCGTCTTAATAGAACAAGAATTGCTTATAAATAAAAATTTTATTGCTAAAAATGTTAGAAACGTTAAAACCTTAGTTGAGCAAATTGCTTATAAATATTCCTACAGTAATCATAAATAACCATCCTTAATTTAGTCTTAATAGAACAGAGTTGTTTATAGATATTGGTATTTTAGGAAAAAGTTTATCTCTCAGTTCTAGCCTTAATAAAGCAAAGCTACTTATAAATTTATATCTACAAGGAATACAAAAGGATAAACATCATCTTAATAAAGCAGGGTTGCTTATAAATCTACATTAAAAAATATAAAAAAAGAAGTAAAAATAGTCTTAATAGAACAAGTGTTGTTTATAAATCAAACACAAGGTTGAACACTTTCACTAGAGGATGAGTCTTAATAGAGCAAGATTACTTATAAATATATTTTCTAATGTTTTAAGACAAGTATTACATAAAAGTATAATATCGCAGTCTTAATGGAACAATGGTGTTTATAAATTTACGAATTTATTTAAATGGTAAACCATATTTTAAAATCTTAATTAAGTAGAGTTGCTTATAAATTCTCCACCGGTATATACCGATTTACTATTTCATTTAGTTTTAATAAAGCAGGGTTGCTTATAAATTTGTTTGTTAGAAATACTGCAAATACCATAATCTTAATAAAACAGGATTGCTTATAAATTAATGTAAAAGTTTTTTAACAAAGCCTATAGATTCAGCCTTAATAGAGCAGGTTGTTTATAAATAAATAGGTTATTAAATCTAATAATGTTTCTATATCTATCTTAATAAAACAGAAACTGTTATAAATTCATCATATTGCCACTGAGTTGGTGAAGCTTCTAGAATTGGTGTCTTAATAAAGTATGATTGCTTATAAATTAGACTTGACGTTTGATATTTATCAATTTAGCATTTGAGGTCTTAATAAAGCAAAAGATGTTTATAAATAGAGTTGAATTTGGCGTTAAAAGTTCCCCGTTAAGTGTCTTAATAGAACAAGAGATGTTTATAAATTTGTTTTATTGATTTTTATGCTGTTAAAAGAGATTGGTCTTAATGAAGCAAAGTTGTTTATAAATTGCACTAAAAAAATATAAAGAGATGTTGGACAAAGGTCTTAATAGAGCAAAGTGTTGCTTATAAATTCTCCACCAGTATATACTGATTTACCATTTCATTTAGTTTTAATTGAGCAAGATTGCTTGTAAATTAACTTCGGTTTCTATAATAAATATTAAATAAAGTCTTAATAAAGCAAGATGCTTATAAATATTAATTTTAAATAAAAAGTACAATAACAAATATTAGTCTTAATAGAGCAAAGTTGTTTATAAATGCATATATTTTTGTTGTGCTAGGATCTTTATGCCCAGTCTTAATAAAGCAGGATTGCTTATAAATGATTGTCCAAAACGTTTTAGATTATCGGTTTTTTTATCTTAATAGAGCTGGGTTGCTTATAAATAGATATGATGGTACAGTGTTTTTTGTACTACTTATTACTTTAACAGGGTGTTTATAAATTATAAGAAAGCATCTTTTTAATTTTAATAAAGCAAAGTTGTTTACAAATTGATATTTTCTTTTTGCAAATATAACCCTATAATTAATCTTAATAGAATAAAGCTGTTTATAAATGGATTGGTGTTACTTATGTATGCTTTGCAACTAATTGTCTTAATTAAATATGGTGTTTATAAAATTAAACTATAAAAGTACAAAGATTCTTGGCAATAAAGCCTTAATTAAGCACAACTGCTTACAAATTATTTAGCATATCGAAGATCTCCCCATAATTTATTTTAGTTCACCAGAATTGTTTATAAATTAAATAAAAGTGGAATAATTTATATAACTGCATTTAATCTTAATTAAGCAAAGCTGCTTATAAATTAATATTTCCCTAATTTATTTTTATTATGGATAAATTGTCTTAATAAAACAGGGACTGTTTATAAATAGACATAAAATAGGGAGGTTAGGAATCAATTATAAACCTTAATAAAACAGAGCTGTTTGTAAATGCAAATATTAGAAGAGATGGCAAAGCCTGAAGAACATTTTAATAGAGCAGAGCTGCTTATAAATGTTGGTATGAATT
>DAISLB010000032.1:0-8000 GCA_036820645.1 Clostridium sp. | reverse complement strand
GGTATGAATTTCCTTCTCTTAATAAAGTATAACTGCTTATAAATATTTATTCCCTTGTACCTTAATTTAACAAAATTGCTTATAAATGATAGGCTGATAAGAGTATACTTTTCTTCTTTTATCTTAATTAAGTACAGCTACTTATAAATCCTCTTTAAAGTTATCATATAGAAGCTTAGTCTTTGTTTTAATTAAAATAAGTATGTTTATAAATTTAAGCTATAAAAGCACAAAAGTTCTTGGCAATAGGGTTTTAATAAAATAGGGTTATTTATAAATAAAGGTAGCATTTTAAGTTGGATTAGCCAGTTTCAATTTAATAGAGTAAGGTTGCTTATAAACATAGGTATGTATTCCCCTGTCTTAATAAAGCATAACTGCTTATCAATATTGTTATTTCTTCGCCTATTTTAATTTAACATAGTTATTTATAAATTAGATAAAGTATATTCAAGTTTTAATATAGCTTTGAGCTTCGGGAAATAGCAGACTAAGATTATAGCCTGCTATTTTTTTATTTTAAATTAATTAAACTTATAAATCACTTAATTATTAAGAATTTTAAAATGCAATAATAATAAATTAAATAAAAATATTATGGCTTTTTTTAAAAGCTAAAAAAATAAAGGGGGAACGATTATGCAAACCGCACAATCAGAAGAAAAAATAATAACAACAGCTAATTTGGAGGAAAATAGCAGAGTAACAATACCACTATTGGTACAAAAAAAAGAAAGAAGAATAAGTGCAAACACAAAGGAGCGTCTAGAAATTATAGGCTCAGATAGTAATGGGACATTAGTAATTAATTTTTGGGATGATATAGACAAATTTGATACTCAAATTCAAGAAGGGCATATATACAGCTTCTCAGGAGTAACTAAAGCTTACAATAATAGAATTGACATGAATGGAAAGTATGTACAAGAGGTAATGGGAAATAAGGCAGAGTATGTACCACGATACGCAATTACCGAAGCAGATTATAATGTGTACGATTCTATGCTAAAATACCTACCAGAGCCTAATAGAAAGCTTGTTGAGTATCTAACTGGTTATAATACCAATACAGTATTGTGGAGCAACTACATCACTACACCTGTAACTGAACGAAATCATTATAATAAGCTGGGCGGCTTATTTCTCCATACGCTGAATGTAACAAAACTAATAAGCAGAATTATCAAAAACTATCCATCTAATCCGGCAGAAATAGATACTAAACGATTAATAACAAAAGCACTACTACATGATATAGGTAAGCTTGAGAGCTTCATTATAGACGAAAATACATTCAGTATAAAGAAAATAGAGCTAAACATTGATCATAACATAACAGGTGCTATGCAAATACTTAATGCAAATAAAGAATTACAGCTATTTACAGTAGAGGAAATAGACAACATCGCTTATGGTGTTATGTGTCATAAAGGTGATTACGGAGAAGTACCTATCAAAACAATCGAAGATGAAATACTTTACCATGCTGATATATTAGACATAGAAATTAATGGCAACCAATTATATGCAAATTAATAGCTTAAAAAGCTAAAAGGAGGAAATGTTATAAAAATGATATTGTCAAAAGAGGAAATGGGGAGAAAAATAAGAAAAGCAAGAAATATCAAATCAGAAAAAATAGGTGTGAAATATACTGGCAAGATGTTAGCCAAAGATATTGGTATTTCAAGGAGTTATCTTGGAGATATCGAAAATGGAAGAACTTATCCCAATTATAAATTGTTATGCAAGATTGCTGAAAGTTGCGGAGTTTCATTTGATTTTCTAATGTCTGCAAAACAACAACTTAAAACTGAAAAAACAATAGAAGAAATAACTTATAACAATATAGATATGTGCATCAGTAGAATTGAGGAACTTTTTAATAATCAGAAAATGTCAGAGCCGGAATTACAGAGCAAGAAAAAGAAATTAGCAAAATTATTATATGATTTGATTTAATATTTAAAAAAATAAAAAAGAAAGGGAAAATAATAAATGGATAGAAATAATATAAAAAAAGAAAAAGAAAAAAAGAAATATAAATATATTATAAATACTGATGGTGCTTGCAGCGGGAACCCTGGACCTATGGGAATAGGTGGTGTAATTTATGATAACAACAATGTGCAATTAACTACTTTCTCTCAAAATATAGGGTTTGGTACAAATAACGAAGCAGAGTATAGTGCAATAATTATGGCATTAGAATTAATAAAAAATTATACTCCAGGGGATATACTAATACGTTCCGATTCAGAAGTAGTAGTTAGCCAGCTTAATGGTGATTATAGTGTTAGACAAGACCATTTAAGAAGATTATATAATAAAGTTAAAGCTAAAATAAAAAAATTAAACTGTTTAGTAACTTTCACTTGGGTTAAACGAAGTTCTAATACAGCAGCAGATAAACTGGCAAGTACAGCTCTTAAAATACCGCAAGCTGATGTAGAACAACAAGTTAATAATGCAGAAGAGTATGACGACGTTGTTGAAACAGTTCCTAGCTGGCAGGCTGATAATAATTTTATTCCTGATGAAAGCTTGCTTGCTGACCTTCCTGCCGTCAATGAAGAATGTGGTAAGGAAATTAATCAATTAATTCAGCTTAAAGATAAAACTAAATTTAAGGATTATGCTAAGCTCAAGACACATGGCATAGATAACTATAGCAGAAAGAAAACAGAAGAACTATACAAGATTATAGAAGTTAGATTTGGTCCTAATACTGTACAATGGTTAAAAAATATACTGGGTGAAGAAGGAAATAATTATAGCAAGTCTATATTAAAATGGGTTGCTAGAGGGCTAACACCTGACTTAGCTTTAAAAAAGGCTTCGGTGGATGCAGAAGTAACTGCTAATGCTATTAAAGCAAAACATAATAGTATTTATAACTATTAAATTATTAAAAATGAGTGCATAATTTGTGCACTCATTTTTGATTGCAATAATAATAAAACAGATAAAAATTTATGGCTTATTAAATAAGCTGAAAAGAGAAGAGGTATCAACCGATATGGATAAAGATAAAATGCTTGAAAAATGTACGGATTTTGGTCAACAATATAGACAAGATATGGAAAAGGAATTTATGAAAGGCAGAAGAGAGCGTGAAAAAAAAGCAAATGAAGAAAGCAAACTTTCTGAAGAACGAATGGAAAAACGTTTTAATAAAACAATGCACAAATTAGATGAACTCAATGAAAATATAAATAAAAGATTTGATAAAATTGAAAAAAATATCCAGAATACCAATAAAGATATACACAATATAACAGTGACTTATATTGCAGCAGTAATTGTACTAATTTCAGTTGTAGTAATGTTATCAATATTATTAAAAGAGTAACTTAAAAAGAATTATTAATGATTTAAAAAATCTAAAAAGAAAGGGGAAAAATAAAAATGAGTATGAGAACTAATCCAATAATAGGTTTTGGTATTAAAATTAATTGGAACGATGTTGACATTTTAAAATATGTCAAAGCAGCAGGGAAAGGTCAAAAATTTTGTGAAGTTACCAAATGTAAGGTAGAGAAAAGTTTTTATAAAAATGTAGACGAAATATTTGATGATTTCGATTGTTCCATGGGTGAAGATTTTGAGGTTATCATAAAAAATAGTGATATTCCTAAGTATCTAAAACATTCTATTGCTTATGCTTGCTCAAACGAGGATGAGGATTTGCTATTATACTATCCATGCTATCCATGGCAATTAACTGATGAAGAAAGACAATTAAGTAATGATACAAAGGTTAGAAAAGCAATCACAACAATACTCACTAAAATATATAAGGATGAAGTAGATATGGCAGAAGTAGAAAAAGATATTGGTGAAATATATCCTACTGTATTATATAGAAAACACTAGATGTTAAAGCAGTTATCCTTTTATTAGAGTAACTGCTTTTTATTTTTTGTAGTTGCATAACTTTTTTACATTGTAATAATAATAAGTTAGATAAAAATTTATGGCTTATTAATAAGCTGAAATTGAAAGGGGATATATTAACCATGCAAAAACAGATAAAATTAATAACAAAATTAATGCAAAAAGGATTATCAATAAAGGATAGCATACAATTATCAGAAGCTTTAAAAGAATGTAAGTCTTGTACAACTTGTAGAGAAATTACACAGGAGCTTGAGGGAAAAGGCTTTAAAACTAAAACGCTTAATGTGCTGTATAACATTAATAATGGGCCAGAAAAAATCAAAATTAAAATATTTAAAAATACTAACTATATTATGAGCCTAAATATTAATTAGCAAATAAGGGGGAAAATAATATGAAATTATCAAAAGAAAATGAAGAAAAAACTTATGAGATCGAGTTAAATTATCATAGTGGAGAAACAACTACAATTGATGGAGTTTCTAAATTTGAAGCTGATAATATAAAAAATTGGCTAAAAGATGATAGCATTAAATCTCCTTATGAGATATATGACAAAGAGTATGACGAAACTATAATCATTTATAAACAGGGCTGCTACAGAATCCTTATATCAGTAGAATAGCTAAAATTAATAATAAATTTATAATAAAACAGTCTCCCACTAAGATCATTTTTCGTTATATAATAATATTAATAAATATTATATTAATTTCTGAAATGAGGGATTTATTATGGATTTCCAAAAGTTTTTAAAATTAAATAGAAAAAAAACTATATGAAATAGCAGATAAGAATACCGATAAAGATGAAAATGGCATTATAGTTGTTAAAAAAGATGATAAGTGGAGAAAAGAAAATGAGTGGGAACAATAGTTATATTGCAGCCGCTGTAGCAAAAAGCAATAGTATATCTCAATAATTATACTATTGCTTTTTATTTTAACTGAAACTCCTAACGACTAAAGTCGTGGGGTTCTTAGGTACTAAATAACTTCCAATATATCACGAATGACATAAAGACTGATTATTTTTCCTAAGACTTTCACTATCAAAGACTGCCGTTGCAATCCATTAACGATAGCATAACGCCCGTTTCAAGACGTTTAACTTTAATAATATTATACACATATTACACATTTTATTCAAGTAGTATAAGCTTTCATCCCAGTGATTGAAATCATGGGCTTTCGGCTAAGCCTCATGTAAAGAAAGGGGAAAAAGGAAAAAATGAGATATCCAAGATTATATACAAGAAGCAAGAAATGTATTGATTTATATAAAAAAACAAATGATGTTAAATATGCTATGGAAGGTGATTGTATCGACAGCCTATATGAATGTGAAGGATTTGAGATATACGAAAAAATATTAAAATTTGCAAAAGATAACAATTTTAAAAAAATATATGATATTGGCTGTGCCTATGGCCATCAAAGCGAAGTATTTTTAAATAGTGCTGTTGATTATGTCGGTATCGAGGCTTGCAAGTTCGGCTATTGGAACAGCGATAAATATCACTACATAAATCAAGAATATCCATTTAAAATTAATGCAGCTGATAATGAGTTAGCTGTATCAGTGCTATGCTTAACGTGGAACTGTTATTTATATGAAGAAGAAAAGACACTGAAAGAACAATGCCAAGCACTGCAAAGGGATTTTAAGCACTGCCTTTTATATATTGTAAAAGATAAGATTAATTATATGAAAAAATACTATAAAAATAGTAAAATAATAGAAAAAGGTTTAATTTATTTTAGCAATTAAGCGAATTAAAAGTGCTCTAGTATAATAACTGTACTAGAGCACTTTTTCTTATTCTATTATGGCTTAGTTAAGCTAAAAACTAAATACCAAGAATTTATTCCTGGTGGCTTATTACTAAGGGGATAGTAATAAGCTCTTTATATATTTATTATAAATAAAAACTGCAAAAACAACAACCTATTTTAAAAAATAAAATAATAACAAAATAAATATGCATTTTATATTTTTATGAAAATTCCACTATATATTAATAAACATATTTTTAAAAATTATATAAATAGTAGGGGGAAAAATTAACTATGAAGAATTATTTAAATGCAAAAAGATACTTAAAGATAGGTGATACTGTAAAGCTTAGTGATCTTCAAGTTGGTGATATTTTTAAGGCATCAGATATTGAATGGATGGTTGTAGCTAAAAACCATAAGGGCTATCCTGTCAATTCTGTTACTGTTATAAGTCAAGATATATTAGAGAAAAGAGCATTTGATAAACATATAGGTAAATTTGGTTCCAATCATTGGGGTAACTCAGATTTAAGGAAATACCTTAATGGCGAATTTTATAATAAGCTAGATCCGAGTTTTAGAGCAGCAATATTGGAGACTAATTTAGGTAATATTGAGAATAAAGCTAACAATAATAATTATAACAAATATGGTGCTCCAGGCTATAATGGCGAAACTTACTATACTAAGGACAAAATATTTATACCATCTCTTGAGGAACTAGGATTAAAAGATATAAGTTATGGCAGAAAAGTTGGTGAAGACTATGGTGCATTTAGAACAAATGAATCAAGGATAGCTAAGCTAAATAGCAATACTGAATATTACTGGGTTAGAGTTCCTTATTGTGGCTATTCCTACTATGTATGCCGTGTAGACAGTGGCGGTTCCAACTACTACGGCAATGCAAGCAATGAGTCGGTAGGTGTCAGGGCGGCTTTAAATCTGAAATCTGATATCCCCCTTGAATATGCAGGGAATAATAGTCTTATATACAATAATGAGAACAAAGCATATAAAATCCAGTTGGGAGCAGCTGCAAATACAATTAATAATATTGACCTGACTAATAAGAATTCGCTTATAACAAGGCTTAATGCTGTACAAAAATACATTGATACAGAAAATGCATATAAAGCACAACTCACAACAGCGACTAATGCAGTTGTTAAAGCTGAAAACAGCAAACTTCAAGTTGACGTTGACATTGCTATGGCATTAGTTAAAACTCTCAAAGATAGCGATAAGACAACCTGTACAGTAGAAACAAGAACATCAAAAATGAGTAATACTATAAAGCTTAGTGAACTTTGTGCAGGAGATATCTTTGAGGCATCAGGCATAGAATGGGTGGTTGCAGCTAAAAATCATGAAGGATATCCAGATAGCTCTATTACTGTTATGAGTAAAGATGTCTTAGAGAAAAGAGCTTTTGATAATCATGTAGGAAAATTTGGATCTAATTACTGGGGTAATTCAGATTTAAGGAAGTATCTTAATGGAGAGTTTTACAATAAGCTTGATCCAAGTTTTAAAGCAGCAATATTGGAGACTAATTTAGAAAATATTGAAAATGGAGCTAATAATTACAGCTATAATGACAAATATGGAGCTCCAAGCTATAGTGGCAAAACTTACTATACTCAAGACGAAATATTTATACCATCTCTTGAAGAACTGGGGTTAAAAAATATAAATTGGGCTAAACCAGTTGGCACAGATTATGGGGCATTTAAAACAGATATATCAAGAACAGCTAAATTAAATGGTGAAAATTATTGCTATTTAACAAGAACTCCTTATTGGAGCTATTCCTATCATGGATGCATTGTTGGTAGTGATGGTTCTTATCACATCAACCTTTGTGCTAACAATGCTACTGTAGGTATTCGTCCAACTTTAAATCTAAGATCTGATATTCCTCTCGAATATGCATGAAAATAATAATATATGAATTATCACGAGCCTAAGGGTATCGTGACTTCTAGGAGCCTAAGTTCACCAGACTAAGTATAGAGAAATCTATACTACGATTATTAACTCATGGCACCTACGGTTGACACAACAGACCGTTGCTCTGTCGCTTGTGTTTAAGTAAAACTGGGGTAAGGTTCGGGTGATGCAAGTTGTAAAAAGGTGATAATCATTGTTGAGTTGATGACGGACACCCCCATATGGTAATAGTATGGAGTTACGCATAACTTACCGCAAGGTAAAGCATTTTCAAGAAGTTGATATTTTGGTTTATGTAATTTCTATTAATGGGGAACCATTTATTAACGGCAGCAATAATTATTTAAGCAAAGAATTTCAGAAAAGCAC
>DAISLB010000031.1:0-26696 GCA_036820645.1 Clostridium sp. | reverse complement strand
AGAAGACTTAGGGTATAAAAAAGAAGTATGTTCTAGTGCCTTTTCTTTTGTATTCTTTAGTGGATTAACAGTTACATTAGTGCTTTTAGCTTTTAAGGGACTTTGTTCACAACTTTTTTTTAGTTCAGAAGAATATACTCAGCTTTTGACTATTTCTGCAGTAAGTATTTTTGTAGGTACTGTAAGTTCTATTATTATAGCACCTACTAGGATGCTAAATAAAAGGAAAATATTTCTTGCAACTAATACTATAGCACCAATATTAGCTTACAGTGTTTCCATACCAATGCTTGTGCATAAAATGTATATAACTGCACTTCCTATGGCTGGCTTAGTATCCTCTATAATAATATTAGTCATATTTTATATCTTAAACGCAGATTGGTTTAGTTTTAAAAAGATAAACAAAAACTTAGTAAAAGAAATGTTAAAATTAGGCATACCAATAATGCCTGGCTTTTTATTATATTGGATTTTTAACTCCTGTGATAGAATATTTATTGCAAAGTATTTAGGAAATGCACAGGTAGGTATATATGGAATAGGGGCAAGAGTTGCTTCTATAAGTCAATTTATATATGTAGCTTTTGCAAATGGATGGCAATATTTTGCTTTTTCTACTATGAAAAGTGATGACCAAGTGGAACTTACTTCAAATATATTTGAATATCTTGGTGTTATATCATTTTCTGCTATATTAGTATTAACTCCATTTTCAGATATAATTTTCAGAATATTTTTTAAAGGTGATTATGTAAAAGGAGCTATAGTATTTCCTTATTTATTTTTGGCACCGCTTTTACTTATGCTTTATCAGACAGAAGGAAATCAGTTTTTAGTTATTAAGAAAACATGGCCGGGAACTTTGATACTTACAGTAGGTGCAGTGGCTAATGTGGTATTTAATTACTTACTAATCCCAGTTTTAGGTATAGAAGGTTCAGCTTTAGCCACATTAATTGGATACATAATGACAGTAATAGTATGTTCTATTGTTTTACAGAGAATGAAACTTATAATTATATCTAAAAGGTTTTTAGGTGATTGTGCAATTACAGGTGTTTTCTTTGTGTTTTGGAGAATAGTGTTTAATAAAAACTTTGTTTTAAGTTTTTTATTGAGTATTTTTATGATATTTTGTTTTGCTTTTATGTATAAAAAAGAATTGCTGTTTATAAAAAATAAAATTTGTGGTTTTATAAAATCAAAATAATATATAAATGTATTATGATCGAAGGGACGGTATCTATGAAAACATATTTAGTAACTGGAGGAGCAGGTTTTATTGGCTCAAACTTTATTCATTACATGTTAAAAAAATATTCAAATATAAGAATAATAAACTATGACAAACTAACCTATGCAGGTAATCTTGAAAACTTAAAATCTATATCTAAAAATCCTAACTATACATTCATTCAAGGAGACATATGTGACAGGGAAAAACTTAACCAGTTATTTCAAAAATATGATATAGACTATGTGATAAACTTTGCAGCAGAATCCCATGTAGACAGGAGCATAAGAGATCCTGAAACTTTTGTAAAAACGAATGTATTGGGAACTGTGGCTCTTTTGGACACTGCAAAAAATGCATGGACTGTAAAAGGTGGCTTTAAGCAGGGCAAAAAATATCTTCAAGTTTCCACAGACGAAGTTTATGGTTCTCTTGGAAGGAAAGGATATTTTACGGAAAAAACTCCTCTCGATTCTCACAGCCCTTACTCTTCCAGCAAAGCTTCTGCTGATTTGATGGTAAAGGCATACTTTGACACTTATAAAATGCCTGTTAATATAACTCGCTGTTCCAATAACTATGGACCTTATCAGTTTCCTGAAAAGCTCATTCCTCTCATTATAAATAACTGCTTGAATAAAAAGCCTCTTCCTGTATACGGCGATGGACTTAACGTAAGGGATTGGCTTTATGTAGAAGATCACTGTAAGGCTATAGACATGGTTATATATGAAGGTCAGGGTGGTGAAGTGTATAATATAGGCGGACATAACGAGAGAACAAACATTCATATAGTTAAAACGATAATTTCATATATACATAACAATGTAGATTCTTCTGTAGATGAAAGTCTTATAAAATATGTGGAAGACCGAAAAGGACATGACAGGAGATACGGCATTGATCCTTCAAAAATTAAAGACAAACTTGGCTGGTATCCTGAAACTAAATTTGAAGAGGGTATAGTAAAAACCATAAAATGGTATTTAGATAATAAAAACTGGATGGACAATGTCACATCAGGAGATTATAAGAAATACTATGAGAAAATGTATAAAAACAAATAACAAAGCTCAAATATCAAAGAACAAATAATGAAATTTTGCCATAGGCAAAATAAATATAATTATTTTCTTACGCAGAAAGAAAATCTTCCTAATTTGATATTTGTTATCTGAACTTTGAACTTTAATTGATATTTAAACTTTCAATTGTCAATTGTCAACTTTCAATTAAAAAAGGGGTGTTAACTATGAGAAAAGGTATAATACTTGCAGGTGGTTCCGGTACAAGGCTTTATCCAATGACTATAGCTATTTCAAAGCAGATTATACCAGTATATGATAAGCCTATGATTTACTATCCTCTTTCAGTACTTATGCTTTCTGGCATAAGAGATATACTTATTATATCCACACCAAGAGATATTGAAGTGTTCAAGGAGCTTTTAGGGGATGGAAGTAAACTAGGCATTCATTTTGAATATGCTGTTCAGGACAAGCCACGTGGACTTGCAGATGCCTTTATTGTTGGAGAGAAGTTCATTGGCGGTGATAATGTGGCTCTGGTGCTTGGTGATAATGTATTCTATGGCTACGGCTTTTCAGGGAGGCTGAAAAATGCCGTAGAGAGAAAGAATGGTGCCACTATATTTGGCTACCATGTAAGTAATCCAAGGGATTTTGGAGTAGTAGAATTTGATAAGGATTTTAACGTAGTTTCTATAGAGGAAAAGCCAATAAAACCCAAATCAAATTATGCTGTACCTGGACTCTATTTTTATGATAATGATGTGGTTGAAATTGCAAAGAATTTGAAACCATCAAAGCGTGGAGAACTTGAGATTACTGCAGTAAATAATGAATATTTAAAAAGAGGTAAATTGAAGGTTGAACTCTTTGGCCGCGGTATGGCATGGCTTGATACAGGTACCCCATCCGGACTTTTAAACGCTTCAAACTTTGTTGAGGCAATACAAACAAGGCAGGGTCTTTATGTTGCATGCATAGAAGAAATTGCTTATAGAAGCGGCTTTATTGATAAGGAAAAGTTAATTAAACTAGCAAAGCCAATGAAAAAAACAGATTATGGTAAATATCTTCTGGCAATAGCTAGTGAAGATGAAGGATTGAAGGAAGCTGCTATGGCAATAGAACAGGAATAATTAAAATGACATGATTGCGTTTAAGAAAATATAATAAATCATGCCTTTATTAATTTGGAGGTAAATATGAAACTTTTAATAACTGGTGGAAAAGGTCAGCTTGGGAGTCAAATTAAATCCATTATAGAAAGAAATGGTTCTGACATAGGAAAACTTTATACAAGATATAAAGATTGTGAATGCAAGTTCATAGATTATGATGAATTGGATATAACACATTACAGTGAAGTTATTTCGTATATAAGTTCTTTTAGACCTGATGCAATAATAAACTGTGCAGCCTATACCAATGTAGATGGCTGCGAAAGTGACAGGGATACAGCTTTCAGGATAAATGCCATAGGACCGAGAAATCTTGCAATGGCTTCAGAAAAATACGGAATTAAACTTCTTCATGTGTCTACTGATTATGTATTCAGTGGAGAAGGTACTGTTCCTTTTAAGGAATACGATATTCCTCAGCCTGTGAGTGTTTATGGGAAGACTAAATTACTTGGTGAGCAGTATGTAAGAGAAAACTGCAGACATTATTTTATAGTAAGGACAGCTTGGCTTTATGGACAATGGGGTAAAAATTTTGTTTATACCATAATGAAAGCTGCAAAAGAAAAAGGACACCTTGACGTAGTAAATGACCAAAGAGGTAACCCCACCTATGCTGAAGACCTTGCTCATCACATTTTGAAGATTATTTTAACAGATGAGTATGGCATTTATCACTGTACCGGTGCTGGTGAATGTTCCTGGTATGATTTTGCCTGCAAAATTGTAGAGTGCAGCGGCATAAATTGCACAGTTAGTCCTGTAACTTCGGACAAGATTAATAGAGCAGCCAAGAGACCGGCATATTCCTCACTTGATAATATGATGCTTCGTGCAACAATAGGTGATGGAATGCGTCCGTGGGAGGAAGCACTTCAAAGCTTTATTAAAAAGGTAAACTCGTAATAGTAGTGAAAGGAAGTTTGACATGGGAAAATTCAATTTTATAAAAACACAAATAGAGGGAGTATACATAATAGAAACCGGAATTTTCGGAGATAACCGTGGTTACTTCATGGAAACATATAATTATAATGATTTTAAAGCTGAAGGTCTTGACATGGTATTTGTTCAGGATAATCAATCCAATTCAAAAAAGGGAGTGCTTCGAGGTCTTCATTTTCAAAAAACTCATCCTCAAGGAAAACTTGTAAGAGTTATAAAAGGTGAAGTATATGATGTAGCAGTAGATATTAGAAAAGGTTCCAAAACTTATGGTAAATATGTAGGAGTTACACTTTCTCAGGAAAATAAAAAGCAATTTTATTTTCCAAAGGGATTTGCCCACGGATTTTTGGTACTTTCAGATGAAGCAGAATTTTGCTATAAATGTACTGAGTTTTATCACCCTGAAGATGAGGGTGGTATTATATGGAATGATCCTGACATAAATGTAACGTGGCCTCTTGAAGGCATTGACAATATTATTTTTTCTAAAAAGGATAAGTTGTGGCCTACATTCAAAGAGTACAAGTAGATAGCCATCGGATAAAGAACCACCAATGATTCATAATATTTGGAATATATTTAAGCAATTAAAAAAGCAAGTTAATCTTGAAGATTATTTAGATATAGCTGTTTTTTATATGTATGTTAATTTAAGATAAACATAAAGGAAATGACGGTAACATTAACATCCAATAAATATCCTAGGAAATTGGTAGATTACTTAAAAAATGAACAGGGAGCCATAGTAGAGACTGTAGAGAATGGTATATACTACATAAAGAATACGGACATAGAAACACAGCTTTTGGTATCAAAAGAATTAGAGAATGAAGGATCACAATATTTGAAATTGCTCCAAACTGACTATCAAAATAAAAATTTGATAAAAAAGTGGATAGCAGAGTACATAAATAATATAAAGAATCCGCTGTATGCGGTAATAATGGATGTACTTGCAGAAGTAAATCCAAATGAAATACTGGAGGGATATAAAAATATGGGAAGGGTAAAATTAACCGAAGATAATAGAGAATTTCTACTTGACATGATGAAAAAGCTCGAAATAGATAAAAGGCTTAAACAAGAGGAAATAAAATGGAGTTAGATAAGTATATAAAAAGAATTAGTAAATTCATTTATCTTGAAATATAATTAAACTGATGTTAAAATTTAAAATATAGGTGGTGAAAAAATGGATAATGAAATTTTAGATCTATTAAAAACTATCAACAATAAACTTGATGAACATACACAAATATTAAGATCTTTAGAGCATGCGAGTGAGATTCATAAAGTAGAGATAGATAAAGTTAATTATACTGTTGCAAAAATTGAAGGGGAAGTTAAAGGAATTAGAGAAGACCTTACAGCAGTAGAAATGATAACATCAAAAAATTGGAATGATATATCAAAATTAAAAGCAGTAAAATAATAGAGAACCGTCAGGTATGGAGGTTCTTTTTTTGTCTAAGAAAAAAATATTTTACTTATTTTATTAATTTCCCATTAATTTGTACTATGGTATATATTGTGGTATAATAAATTAACAGAATTTTTATGCTTAACACACAATTGGTTATATTCTGAAATATTTACCAGAATGTAGAGGTGAGATATTTGATAAAAAAAGACTCTTTATCTTACGTTTATGATTTAAATTATTCTATATACGATTTTGATGAGTTTATGCATAAGTATGTAAAAGAAAAAGATAATTTTGCAATATGTCTTTTAGACATGGTTAACTTTAAATTTTGCAATTATACACTAGGGTACAAATATGGAAATGTTTTGTTGTATAATATTGTAAATGAGATAAAGCTTTGTATTAATCAAAATTCGTATGTATATAAACTTGGTGGAAATGTTTTGATGCTTATAATACCTGACTTAAAATGCAGAGATAATGCGGTAGAAATTATTAAAAGAGTAATGAGTATAAATGATCATTTGTTTATGTTAGCTGGTAAAAAGATTAAAATAAAGTTAAATTTAGGTGCTTCATTATATCCTTACGATGATGCTGAATTAGGTAATGTGTTTAAGTATGCTGCCGCAGCTTTAAATTATGTAAATAAAAAGCATGATAGTTCTTATGAATTTTTTAGTTCACATATGTATAAGAATACTACTATGCAAGAAAAAATTGAAAGTGATATACAGGATGCTTTAATTAATCATGAGTTTATTTTGTATTATCAGCCTCAAGTAAACGTTAACAATATGGAAGTTTATGGAGTTGAGGCCCTCATCAGATGGAATCATCCTGAATTTGGAATATTGCCTCCTTCATATTTTATTGATACTGTAGAACAAAATGGTAGTATAATAGAAGTGGGTAAGATTGTTTTTTATAGGGCGTGTCTTGAAATAAAAAGGCTTCATAGTTTAGGATATGATAATTTGATTATGTCTGTAAATGTATCTATAAAACAACTTGAAGATGATTTTTTCCTTACTTTTGTTAAAAACATATTGAGGGCAACTGAAGTAGATCCTGAATATATTAATTTTGAAATAACTGAGAGAATGATGATAAATTCCACCGAAAAGGTAGCAGATGTTTTGAAGAATATAAGCGATATGGGAATAAAAATATTTGTTGATGACTTTGGAACTCAGTATTCTTTCCTAAATTATCTGTATAGTGTACCTATAGATGGAATAAAGATAGATAGAGCTTTTATCGATGATATAGATAAATCTGATAAAAAGTTTATTATTGTAAAAAATATTATTAAACTTGCACATGAGTTGAATTTGGATGTGGTAGCAGAAGGAGTGGAAACACCAGAACAGCTGGATTGTTTAAAAAAAATTGATTGCAATAATATACAGGGATTCTTGTTTGAAAGACCTCTTAATTCAAGTCAACTTATAAACTTTCTAAAATACGTAAAGTTCAAACCATCAAAGCCTAGACAAGCAGGGGATTGACTCTATATTATAAAATGTAAAATAAAACGTAAAATTAAAAAAACCGTTTGCTCATTAATGAAATTCATGGTAGAATTAAGATAGATTAATTTAATAGTTAAAGGGAAACAATGAAATACATACTCTAGGTGGGCATCTAGTATGTATAGAGTGAATGATGCAACCGACCCTATGGTTATAAATATTTTTTATAAACATAGGGTTTTGTTTTACCCTTAAATATGGAGTGTAAGTGTATATGTATATTTATTATGGTGTTATTATTTTTATTTTTGGAACTATAATAGGAAGTTTTTTAAATGTGTGTATATATAGGATACCAATGCAACAATCCATTGCATACCCACCTTCACATTGTACAAATTGTGGGAGCAGGATTAAATGGTATGATTTAATTCCCATAGTAAGTTATGTTATTTTAAAGGGAAAATGTAGAAATTGTGGAGAAAAGATATCTAAAAAATATCCTATTATAGAATTTATAACAGGTTTATTGTATGTCATGCTTTATATTAAATTTGGAATTAGTATAGACATTGTAAAATACATTGTATTTATAAGTATTTTAATTGTCATAGGAATGATAGATTTTAATACAACAGATGTTTATTTTAAAACTACAATAGTAGGTATTATTTCGGCAGTAGTATTTTTAGGAATATATTATTATAATGGGCTGCCTATAAAGACATATATTTACGGAGGCACAGCAGGTGGGGGACTTTTAGCTCTTATTATTCTCATAACAAAAGGTGGTATGGGATGGGGAGACATGGAAATTTGTCTTGTATGTGGATTGTTTCTTGGACTTAAACTCACTTTTATGATGTTATTTTTATCTTTTATTACGGGGGCAGTTATAGGAGTAATGCTTATTTTGTTAGGAAAAAAATCAAGAAAAGATTACATACCTTTTGGACCATTTATTATAACAGCATCTATTATAACAGTATTTTGGGGTCAAAATATTTTAAATTGGTACATTTGGTATATATAATATATTATTTTAATTAATGAAAGGATGGGGATTCATGGAAAATGTAATGAAATTAGAAAAGAAAAAGGGTTTTACACTTATTGAACTCATGATAGTGCTTGCCGTTATTGCCATACTTGCTGTAGTTTTAATTCCTAAATCGCAAATATTTAAAAATAATTCTAAAAATGCAGGTGTAATTACCAATGTAAATACTGTAAGGGGTTATTTGGAAACAAAGATTACGAACAATGGAGGGGCAAGCCAGTATTTGGGTTGGAGTCAAATGCAAGATGCCGTAAAATCAGATTTTGGATTAACCGGTAGATATCAAGATTTTTCACCTGTAACTAATGCAACTAACGCTCAAAAAGATAACCAAATAGTTAATCCTTTTGGTAAAGATAAGGTATCAGTTAGAGTTTCTAATCAGTCAGGGTCAATTAATGATACAATTTCTCCAAGGACTAATGAAACCAGTAGTCATGAGGGTGCAGTTATAATTTATGTATATAGTGATGGATATGCTGTTTTTGGTGTTGACAAAGGTGGAACTACTACTCAAATATTTAAAGTTAAATAGTTTAATTAAAGAACATGGTTTTCCATGTTCTTTATAATATAATGACTCAACTTTCGTAGTTTAAAGATATTGCGAAACAATTCTTTAAAGAATAAAGTACAAAGTTCAAATATCAAATAAGGATAATTTTCTTCCTAACGTCAGAAAATATTAAAATTATAGATTTCCTGAGGTACGATGGAAATCATCCTTATCTGTTCTTTGTTATTTGAACTTTGTTATTTTCAAAAGCTTTGCTTTGCAAAGTTTTTATATTAAGTTAAAATTTTATATGTGCGAAAGTTGATATAATGATTTTTAAGAGGTGTTATTATGCCAAAAATAAAAAAACGTCTGGGACAGTTACTTGTAGATGAAGGAGTTATAACTGAAGAGGTTATGAAAAAAGCTCTTGCAGTGCAAAGAGAATCAGGTGAAAAACTTGGAGAAGTACTTGTAAATATGGGAGTTACAACAAATGAACAGATAGTCAATGCAGTAAAGGAACAACTTGGAATACCTTTGATAGATTTAGATAATATTAATGTAGCTCAGGATATTATAGATATTTTACCTGTAAACATTGCAAAAAAATATGAGGCTATTCCAATAGATATTATAAATGGTTCTTTACTTGTAGTTATGAGCGATCCTTTAAATTACTTTGCCATAGAGGATATAAAAGTGGCAACAGGCTATCATGTTAAAACGGCTATAGCACTTAGAAATATCCTATTGAATAACATTGATAAATATTATGGAAAAAGTAAGGCACAGGAAGCAGCACAGGATTATAGAAAAAACTTTGCAAATAAAAGAGTCAAAACTGATCAGGAATTGGTAGATAGGACAGATGCACCAATTATAAAATTCTTGAATACTATAATTGAGAATGCAATACTGTATAATGCTTCAGATATTCATATAGAACCTGATGAAAAAGAAATGAGAGTCAGATTTAGAGTGGATGGTATGTTAAGGGAAATTATGAGAACTAACATAGATATGCTTTCTGCTGTAATAAGTAGAATAAAGATAATGGCCAGTTTAAATATAGCTGAAAATAGAATACCGCAGGATGGCAGAATTAACTTCAAAGTTAAGCAGCATGTAATAGATATTAGAGTTTCAACCATACCAACTATTTTAGGAGAAAAAATTGTAATGCGACTTCTTGATAAGAGTAATTTTTCAATGGATCTTGAAAAAATTGGGCTGGAAAATGATGAATTAATAAAACTAAAGAGAATGATTTCAAGTCCATATGGTATAATAATGGTATCAGGACCTACCGGAAGTGGAAAAACTACAACTCTATATTCTATATTAAACATATTAAACGATGTATCGAAAAATATAATAACAATAGAAGATCCCGTGGAATATAATTTAAAAGGTGTTAATCAGATGCAGGTAAATACTAAAATAGGATTTGATTTTGCCAGCGGCTTAAGAAGCATACTAAGGCAGGATCCGGATATAATTCTTGTAGGAGAAATAAGGGATAATGAAACTGCGCAAATATCTATAAGATCCGCACTTACAGGACATTTGGTATTATCAACTATTCATACTAATAATGCAGTAGGAACTATTGGAAGGCTCCTTGATATGGGCATAAAGCCTTTTCTTATATCTTCTACTTTAGCAGGAGTCGTAGCTCAGAGACTGGTAAGAAAGATATGTCCAAATTGTGCTCAGGAATATATGAGTGATGAGAGAGAAATGAGGATACTTGGGCTTAAAGAACCGGTTAAACTAAAGAGAGGCACAGGATGCAGCTTATGTAATAATACAGGTTACAGGGGGAGAATAGGTATATTTGAAATACTTGAAATAGATAATGATATTAAAAATATTATAGATACAGATTATACTGAAAATAAGATTGAAAAATTAGCTGTGGACAAGGGAATGAGTACTTTAAGAAAATCGTGTATAAGTAAGGTCTTAAATGGAATAACTACTGTTGAAGAAATGTTAAGGGCCACTTATGGAGATAGTGTATGAAAAAATTTATATATAAAGCTTGGGACGATGAATTTAATGTAATAAAGGAAGAAATTGAAGATAATGACGCTGATGAAATATTTAGAGAGTTAAAAAGTAGAGGATTAAAAGTAATATACGTAAGAGAAAAATTTAGTATATCCAAGTTTGAATTTTTAAATAAGAAACTGGGCGATGAGATTTTGGCCAATTTTTGTGGGCAAACTGCTATGATTTTAAATTCAGGAATAGGTCTTTTAAATGGACTTGAAATAATGGAGCAGCAAACTAAAAATAAAGATATGAAAAAAATAATTTTAAATATAACGGATGGTATAAAAAAAGGCAATGGTTTGGATTTATCTATGGAAAACTGTGGGAAATTCCCAAAACTATTAGTTGATATGGTTAAGACAGGAGAAGTCAGTGGAAACTTGGATACTGTATTATATAATATGGAGAGCTTCTACAAAAAAGAGGCAAGTATAAAGAATAAAATTAAAAGTGCAGCTGTGTATCCTATGCTGATTTTAATTGTAGCGCTGGGTATGATTATGTTTTTTAATTTTGTTGTCTTCCCTGAATTAAAAGATTTATTTGCAAGCATGAAATTACCTGTTATAACAGTAATTGTACTTGGTATTATGAACTTTTTTAATAATAATTACCTATATATAATTATCTGTACGATTATAGCAGTAATTTTTTTAAAATATATAAATACACTTCCTAAAGTTGCATATTTTATTGATAAATTTAAGTTAAAGATTCCTATTGTAGGAGATGTTAAGCTAGATATTATAACAGCTAGGTTTACCAGAAGTATGGGAATATTTTTAAAATCTGGGATTTCTATTATAACCATAATGGATAATATGCAGCTTGTTGTACAAAACGAATTTATATCGAAAAAAATAGATAAAGTTAAAGATCAGCTAACTAATGGTACAGCTTTTGCCGATTCTATTGAAAATGAGAAGATTTTCAAACCACTTGTAACTCAAATGATGAGAGTAGGACAGGAAACAGGTAAGCTTGATGAGATTATGTTTAAACTGGCTGACGTATATGATGAGAAAGTAGAAACAGGTATTGCTAGAATTATGTCGCTTGTGGAACCTGTCTTAACCCTAGTTATAGGTTTAATTGTTGGAGTAATTATATTAGGTGTAGCATTACCTATAGTTCAAATGGCACAGGGGGTGAAATAAAATAAAAATTATATTTAGTTTTAAAGAAAATTATGCAGATGTGGCTGTCGTATCAAAGAGAATAAACAAAACAAAAATAAAAAAAGTAAGTAGAATATATGAGAAAAATAAATTTATTTCTGGAGGAAAACCCTATGCTGATGAATATAATTTAAATAAGGTCAAAAATATTAGAGAAAAGTTAAAAATTAAAAATAAAAATATAAGAATAATATTAAATTGGGAAAATATTATAACAAGAATAATAGAAACTCCAGTTATGAATAAAAAGGAACTTGAAGGTTTTATAAAGAATAATATAGAAGATTACTTTTCTGTTAACATGAATGAATATCTTTATGATTATGAAGTTATGTCCTTAAACAAGAAGGATAAAATGGCTATTATGCTTGCAGTTGTGCCTAGAATAAAATTAAAGGAGGTATTGGATTTTATAAAATATTGTGGATTGACCCCACAGTCAATAGGAATATATCCTGACTCCATATCAAATTTGTTTTTAGATGAGGATTATTGCAGTATAGCTGTTATAGATGCAAATGTAGAAAAAACCACGTTAACTATACTGGACAAGGGAAAAATATTCCTTTATGCCAATATCTTAAATGAAACAGAGGATGAAGACTTTAGTGAATTAATGAGAAGTCTTGATTATTTTTTAAATTTTTATTCAACAAGGCATTTTGGAAGTAAGATTGACAATATATATATATTAGGACAGCTTTATACAAATTCAAAGCTTTGTGAGCTTATTAGTACTCAAACTTCAATAGAAACTAAAATAGGATTCAATGTTAAAACATCAAAATTAATTAAAAAAAGTGAAGTAGACGAAAACATATATCCTGATATACTTGGAGATTTTATACCAGTAAAAAACATATATAATAAAAGCATAGATTTTCTTGATAAATTTTATAGAAAAAATAAGAAGAAACAATACGAAAATAGGTTAATTATACGTGAAATAGAAATATTTTTTTTAATAACTATTATTATAATAGGAGCAGCACTTATATATACAAAGTTAAATTTGTTAAAGTATGATACTTTGGATATAGATTCACAGATAGCTGCTTTAAGTAGTGTACAAAATGATGTGAATAAATTAGATAAAGAAAATAAAGCTTATGGAGACAAAGCTCGTTACATAAAGAAAATTGAAAGTGATGATTTCGACTACATAGGAGTACTAGAAACTTTGAGGAAGGGCTTACCTAAAGGTGCAACCATAAAAATGATCACCATGAATAAAGAAAATATAAATGTTGTGTTTGATGTGAATAAAAATACAATAGATGCAGCCAGACTTATTGTAGCAATAAATTCTATGAATGCATTTGAACCTATTGAACTTCCCGAGGTAGATCTTAATGATAATGTAAAAGAGATTCAACTTAAATTGAAATTATTAGAATCATATAAAGGCGTGAATACAGATGGAAAAAAATAAAAGGGATTTGATGATTTTAATAGCAATATTATTTATAGGCCTTAATTACGTGATTTATACATATTTTATAGTTTATAAATTAGATACGGTGAAACAGGCTAAAAGTAAGTATGTTTTAAAAACAAAAAAATTAAATTCTCTTAAAGCTAAAAAAAAATCTATTGAGACTAAGCAGCACGAGTTAAAAAAACTGAAAGAGGAGACTTCTAGTTTTGATAGTATGGTTCCTACCCAAATAGATACACCCCAGCTAATATATGATTTTTATAAAGGATGTAAGTCATTTGGAGTAAATGGACAAAATATCTCTTTTGAATTGTTGAATGGGGATAACAGTTCAAACAATTCAAATAATAACAATTTTCATACCCTCATAATAGATTTAAAAATTACAGGAAACAAGGCAAATATAGAGAATTTTATCAGAAATCTAAATACTGTTACCAATAGAAAGCTTAATGTAAAAAGCATTACTATTGGTTCTAGTGATGAAGAAGAAGCGGACAATGACGAATTAAAGAGTTCTGATGATGAAGTGAACACGGATAATATTAATAAATCTGTTGATAATTCTAAAAAAAATGGAGATGAACTTCCTGGAGAAATTGTTTTTTACCAATATGTACAGGGCAGCGGGAACATCAATACAAAGGTTCCAAATGATTATATTTTTTATGATAGCCAAAAACAGGGATTTAACAGTATAGCTGATATGTTCAAGTAAAATTTTTTAATTGTAAGAGGTGCAGATTGTGAATAGGAAAAAGGGTTTTACGTTAATAGAAATTATGATAGTATTGTCAATTGTAGGATTACTTTCCATAATCTTAGTGCCGAAGATAGGACCTATTAAGCTGCAGTCAAAAAACAATAGTGTAAACACTAATGTACTTTTAGTTAGAACTTATCTTGAAAACAGATCGGCAAAAGATAGTAGCTCATATCAATCGTCTATTAATGCAAATCAAACGAAGAATCAAGCTCTTTCTGCTATTTTAAACAATATTGAAACGGACATGAATTCTAACTTTTCTGGAAGTAATTCTTTGATAAATCCTTTTAGTAATAGCAAAGCTATTACTAAAAATTTATCGGGAGATTCATCTGTTTTACTTTCTTATTCTTCCAATACTTTACCAAAAGATAATGAGATAGCGAGTGACAGTACCCTTCCTAGTGGAGAGAACATTGAGGGAAATGTGGTAGTTGTTGTCTATGGAAGTACCCAGGATAAAAGAGGAGGGTATGTACTATATGGAATAGATAACAGCGGTAAAATAGTTAATTCATATATTGTTAAATTTAAATCTTTGCCAGATGCTAATAACACGTCAAATGATGGTGGAAATGATTCCAGTATGGAAACAAATGTTAATAAAGTAGTTAACTATATAAGAATTAATGCAATAAAAAGGATAATAATGGGAGTACCTGAAAATAAAATTTATGATGTAATTCAGGGACCACTATATAGTGATTTAGAAAATGAATTTACTCCTGGAGATACTTCAAAACATATTGTCAATCCATATTATTTGAATAGAGATGCAATTGATGATGATGGGTATCATACTAATGGAGACCCTGGCATAAATAGAGATTATTCTATAATAGTTAATGCTAATCCTTATGATTATTCAAATATAGATAGTAAATATTCTAGTTATCCTGGAAATGTAGTAGCATATGTGAGCAAAAATCCAATGGGATATGTAGTGTATGGGGTTGATAAGAGCGGCAAAACGGTTTATAAAACTCCAATTAATCTTTCTACAGAAGTAACAGGAGACATGACAACTGCATTAAAAAATAATGTGGATTCTGCTGCCAGCATACTAAAGAATAATCTTAGTTCAAATCTTAAATCAGCTTATTATAAGTATCAGGATACCTATAATAGAACTACCCAGCTGCAGTCCTTGGCAAAAAATCAACTTCAGCAATTGAATTTAAAGAATTCATATATACCGGATTGGACTGGTATAAGGACAGATACTTATAATTTTGATAAGGATAATGGAACTTCATTAGTCATAGAGCTTACTCCGGGAAATTTTTTAACTGATTTCAAAGGTACAGTTATTGTGGATGTACTTTCAGATGCGAGCGGTTATGAAGTCTATGGTATAGATTATACTGGAAGTAAATATGATTATATTGAGGTAAAATAAATGAGATTGTCAAAATATTTAGAAGCAGGGATCAAAATGAAGAAAAAAGGATTTACTTATATAGAAGTAATGATGGCCATCAGTGTATTTATAATGTTATCAGCTTTTATTATTAGACTTAATATTACAGCTAATAAAAATGTAAACATGCAGGTTTTAAAGCAGAATATGATGATGGAAGCGCAAAAGTGTCTTGAGGAAAGTAAAAATAATCCGGACAGTGATGAATATAAAAATGACAGTTACAAAGAGATGGACGGTTATTATATTAATATAAGTTCAGTACCCGTTAAGGCTGATTCACCCAATCTTTTTCAGATTACAGTAAAAGTTAGGAATAATATTGATGATGAGAAAAATGAAGTGGTGTTAAAGTCACATTTTTTAAAAAAATAAGGTGGTAGGGTTTTAGTATGAAAAAAAGAGGATTTACTTTAGTAGAGCTGATGATAACTTTGGCTATATTTTCTATATTTTCTGTATACCTTTATCAAACTTTTTTTTCACAGATAAAACAATCTTTTAACTTTAAGAATAATATAGATATTCAGTATAATACCAATAAAGCTTTAAATATGCTTACGGATCAAATAAGAAATTATGATTCAACTGATGATACTAAAACTTTAACGTCTTCAGATGGGAGCATAGTTCTTAAATTAGGACCTAAAGACAAGAATGGCAAGATTCAAGTTAGTACTGATAGTAATGCTGGTGCATTTAATAAGGATACAATTAATTTGATTTCAAATGCAACATCATCTAACTCTTCTTCTAATATATATTACGATATAAAAAGTAAAACCCTTCACGATAATGATGAAAATAAATGCTTTAACATAGATTCAGTTGATTTTTCATATAAAAATGGGTTGATTTTTGTAAGTGTTTCATCTTCAGAGGGGAATATACGGATTAAAAGTTCTACTGCCATTAATGTTCAGATAAATTAATTTTTAAGGAGATATAAAATATTTATGAAAAAAAAAGGTTCTGCTCTTATAGTTGTTATTATTATTATGATGGTGACTTTTGTATTAGCTGCATTTATGGTAGATACTAGTATTAAAAGTAATAGAGCAGCTTCAGATACATCTGATAAAACTAGGGCATATTATAGTGCTGAGACAGGTGTTTATGACTTTATAAATTATGTCAATGATGATATTGCAAGAAACATTAATAATAACAAACTTGATATATCTTCTGGAAACTCTATAACTAATAATTATAACAAATCTGGTCTTTACAATGACAATATGGGAATATATAGTACTAAACTTATACATGGTATTTCTATGCCACAAAGCAGTGATTATACAAAAACATATACATTTGATGTTTATTCCAAGGGGAATTTTGGATCTGAAACTTGCATTATAACTGTAAATGTATCTATTGTTTATACAGATGACAAGTATACGTCTTATACAATAAATTCTAGACAAGTAGGGGACTGATTTACTAAGTAATCAATTTACAATGCACGATGCACAATTAAGGATGATTTTTTGTTGTCATAGAAAATCTAAAAATTTAATGCTATACTATTTAGTTTTTAGATTTTTCATAGCATTAGCGGAGAAAAATCTACCGAAATTGTGAATTGTGAACTGTGAATTGTGAATTGATATAAATCTAACTTTCAAACTAGAACTCTCTATAAGAAATTTCTATGTAATACTTTCCATAAATATATGTATTTTATTGGCCATATATATTATAATTAAACCTGTAATGTTAGAATCGGAGGAATACTATGGGACAATGGGAAATGATATTCAGGCTAGTACTTTCGGGGATACTTGGGTCTTTAATAGGATTTGAAAGAAGAAGCCGCTCAAAGCAAGCAGGGCTTAGGACCCATTTTGTTGTAGCAGTTGGAAGTGCTCTCATTATGCTTGTATCTAAATATGGTTTTGGAGATTTAGCCGGTATGCCTTCAGTTTCACTAGATCCCAGCAGGGTAGCTGCCCAGGTTGTAAGTGGTATTGGTTTCTTAGGAGCAGGAACTATTATTGTAGAGCACCAATTTGTAAGAGGACTGACTACTGCAGCTGGATTATGGGCTACAGCAGGTATTGGCATAGCAATTGGAGCAGGCATGTATATACCTGGTGTTGGAGCTACAATGCTTATAGTTATAGGACTTGAAATGTTCAACAAATTTCAAAAAAACACTGTATATTCTATAGGAAGAGCTAATTTAGCACAGGAAGGTATTGATCCTGTTCTTGATATATTAAAAAATTCAAAAATCAGAATATCCAACATTCAGGTTAACAGGCATCATAATAAAAATAATAAGGATTTAGAAGCAAAGATTGTGTTTAGATTATACAGCAGAAATCAGAATGAAATGAAGAATATTATGGTGAGCCTTTTGAAGATTCCTTACGTAAAAGATGTGAATATAGAATAAAATTTGTTACAGATATAAATGTAGTTTTCAAGGATTATGATATTGGAGAATTATACATACCAAATGATGGCTTTGACATGACCATAAGTGATAAGGTAAAATTAGAAATGGACAATATTGAATTGGAAATAGGACATCCTTAATGTATGAATTAGTCTTTATATGTTAAAAAGGTTTCTATATATATGAATATAATATTTATAGGGAAAGGAAGCGAGATATTAGTAGTTTTATGTTTAAATACATTGTACTGCTAAAATAAAGTATGGAGATAAAAATTGTAAAGGGAAACACATTTTGTATTGATACTGGAATGACTTATATACCTTTTTATAAGATCAATTATAGAGAAATAATTATGCTTGATTCAGGATATTCGAATGGAGAAAGGGAAGGTATAGCTGAACTTTTGAAAACAAATAATTTAAAAGTAGCTGCTATAATATGTACCCATGCCCATATGGATCATATAGGGAATAATGCGTATTTAAAAGAAAAATATAAGTGTACTATTGTTATGCCAGAGTGTGAAGCTATTTCCTGTAGTTCAATTATGAATTTGAAACTTTATAATAATGGTTGCAATTTGTCCGAAGTTGCAGAATATTTTGGAGATATGGTTTGTAAAACAGATATAATGATTGCACCTAACCAAGAAATTATATACATTTATGGTATTAAATTCAAAATTGTACATACACCAGGACACAGTCCTGCTCATATATGTATTGTTACCCCTGATGATGTCGCATATTTGGGAGATGCCCTCATCGGATATGAAGTAATGGAGTCGGCTAAAATGCCCTATGCCTATGTACTTGCGGAAGATTTAAAAAGTAAAGAGAAGCTTTATGATTTAAAATGCAGCAAGTATGTGGTGGCACATAAAAATATATATGATGATATTACTGAACTTATAAAGGATAATATAAATTTTTATAAAAACACGGCAAATAACATATATGATATAATAGCTAGAAATAGAAGCATGACAATGGAAGAAATTTTTAGGGCAGTAACTCAGAATTTTAATATTCAGATAGATAACAGATGTAAATATAGCATAATGGAAATGATTGTAATATCATATGTGCAGTATCTTAATGAAAAAGGGATGCTGGATTTAAATATGGAGAATGGATTTTATAAATATTCAAAAAAAATATCTGTTTATACTAACGTTAATTAATTATTCATGAAAAGCAATAATTATCTTACCTTTAATAAAAGTTAGTAATAATATAAAATTTGTGGATAATATGTTCTAAGGAGGAGATGGTTATTGTTTATATCATCAAAAATAGCCTTTCAGTTTTTAAAACACAGCAAATTGCAGACTCTCGTGATAGTACTGGGAATTGCAGTTGGGGTTTCTGTGCAAATATTTATAGGACTTTTAAGCAGTGGACTTGAAAATACTATTTTAAATAAAATTGCAGGAAATTCAGCTCAAGTTACGGTTTACTCAAATAACGGCAGCATAGAAAATTGGAGTAATATAAAAAATAAGGTTATAAAGGAAGATAAAAATGTAAAGGCTGCAGCACCTGTAGTTGACTCTCAGGTTTTTATTAAATTAAAAGATACTAACCAACCTGTTCAAATCAGAGGATTTATGCCTGAAGATGTTAATTCACTTTATAATATAAAAGGCAGTATATATGAAGGAAAAATGTATGAAAATAGTGGACAAGTTATTATAGGAAAAGATTTGAAGAAGAAGCTTGACTTAAAACTTGGAGATAATATAGATTTGTTTACTATGGGTGGAAAAAAGTTGACTTTGAACATAGCTGGTTTTTTTGATCTGGGGGCTGCTAAAATAAATGGGGCCTGGGTTATTACAGATTTAAGTGATGTTCAAAATTTAATTGGTCTTGGTGACAAAGCTACTTCTATAGAAATTGCAGTTAAGGATATATACAATGCAGATTTAGAAGGAAAAAAAATAACCAAAATAATTTCTGATAACAGCTTTAATGTGCAAAATTGGAAAGATCAGAATAAATTTTTGGCCAGTGGAATGGTTGGGGAAAAAATTTGTACCATAATAATTCAGTTTTTTGTGCTTCTTGCAGCAGTTCTCAGTATTATAAGTATATTGGGCATAAGTGTAGTTCAAAAATATAAACAAATAGGCATATTAAAAGCCATGGGCATAAAAGATGGAAGTGCAGCTTTTATATTTTTCGTACAAGCTTTTATACTTGGAATATTGGGCACAGCTTTGGGACTGCTTTTTACATGGTTGTACATAAAAGGGTTTAACAGATATATAGTTAATACTGAAGGATTGCCTTTAGTTAATATAGTTATAAATCATAAATTTATTTTAATATCATCTATAATTGATATATCTGCTTCAACTTTTGCTGCACTTTTTCCGGCATTTAAGTCATTTAGACTTAACCCTGTGGAGGTAATAAAAAATGGATAACATCATTCAACTTAAAAATGTGAATAAGATATATGGAAGAAGAGTTAAAAATAAGGTTTTATCGGAAGTAAATATATCTATAGAAAAGGGATCTTTTAATTCCATTATAGGGGCATCGGGAAGCGGTAAGACCACTCTTTTGAATATAATGGGTATGCTGGATAAACCAACAACAGGAGAAGTGTACATACAAGGGAAAAGTATAAAGAGTATGGGGAGAAATTCAAGGGCTGTAGTGAGAAATAGAAGTATAGGTTTTGTCTTTCAATTCCATTACCTTCTCCCTGAGTTTAATACAATCCAAAATGTACTTATGCCTTACAGAATAAATCACTTTTTTTGTAGTAGAAGAGCTAAAAAAAAGGCCGAAGAACTTTTAGAACTAGTTGGACTTTCTGGATGCAAAAAAAAGAAGGTATATGACTTATCCGGAGGACAACAGCAAAGAATTGCTATAGCTAGGGCACTTATGAACGAACCACGTATAGTTCTTGCAGATGAACCTACTGGAAATCTTGACTCTACAAATGCAGAGAGTATATATAAACTCTTTCGTCAAATAAATGACAAGTTTGAAACTACCTTTATTATTGTAACTCACGATGTAAGTATAGCTAACAAAACTGATAGAATAATAAGAATAAAAGATGGACAAGTGCAGGACTAATTAACCTTCACTTGTTTTTTATATTTACAAAATTTTAATTTTGAACTCATAACTTAATAGTATATACTAATATTGAAGGGAGTATGAGTTAAATGGACGAAAAAAAGCAGAGAGAAATGGAAGAATTAGTTGAGGAAATCGATATAATATTTTCAGTTAAAGATAATATTTCTCAGGATGAAATAAATAACTTCCTAAATAAGTTCACTGAGTTGTCGGAAGATGATATAAGAAATAAAATATCAGAAATTACCGGAGATAATTCTTATATAGAAAATTCATCTTCAGATGAAAAAGATGAAAATCCTTTAGTAGACATAGATTTTGAAAGTAAGAGTGAAGTAAATATTGAAGATTCTCCAGAAAAACTGGATGAAAATAAAATTGAAGATGTAAATGAGGATTTACAAATACATATAGATAAATTGCCTGATAAACCAGAGAATGATAAAATTAAATCTGTTTTTGATGATGGAAATATTCCAGATGTACCTTTTGTAAAAGCAGAAGTAAAATATGGACAACTGTCTCTTGAATGGGGATGGCCGGAAGGCATAGACAAAGTACTTTTATGCTATAGGATGGATAGGTTTCCCGAGGCACCTTCAGACTCCAGTGCTTCCCATGTAATCATAGAGAGGGAAGAAAATTTTGAAACAGGAGGTCACACTATAAGTAAAATAGAAGAAGGAAATTATTATTTCTGTATTTATGCTATGGTGGAATATGAAAACAAGACCTTGTACGCTGAAGGCCAGAGAAGGCTTGTAGTAAATAAAGTACCTCAGGAAATATTTTATAAAATAGACTTAAAAAGAAGTCTATTGGGTAAATTAAAATCTGCTAAGATAAGCTTGTCTGCACCATCGTCTAAACTTTCTCCAAACGGAGAAATAGAATTGCCACAACTTATTTTAATCAGTAAGATAGGAAATATGCCTATTCAAAAATCTGATGGAGAAATTTTGTTTAATATAGATTACCAAACTTTAAAAAATGATGAGATCATGGATTTTGACTTACCTATTGAAAATATAAGAAAGAATATGTATGTGAAATTATTTTTTGTAGATGACTCTAATAGTAAGCTCTACAGGATAGTTTCGCCAGCTAAGGAAAAGCTGCATTTTAAGTAGAGATGAGATTGCAAAAATTGTGCATTGTGAACTGTGCATTGTGAATTCATTTAGATCTCATAATAGAAAAATATTCCTGTGTACAAATCTAAGTCTAAGTTGTAATATCTACGTTATAAGAGGAGGATTAACTGTGAAACTTAACTTTAGAAAAAAAGATAATTATATATGTCCCTATTGTTTTTCTAAACATGCTTTAAATGAAGTGAATTTTATATGCAAAAATGATCCTGATTTATGTGAAAATGCAAGAAACCTCACTCCTATAAAGCCAAAAAACTTTGAGGACAAAAATGAGATGCCGGATTATGTATTTTGTAATGAATGTGGACAAAAAACCAATATAAAAGTATGTCCAACTTGCAATGCAGAGCTTCCTTATTCAATTGGAGAATACGATGATCTGATATTTGCAGTAATTGGTGCAAAAGAGGCAGGAAAAAGTCATTACATTGCAGTTTTGATTCAAAAGATAATGAATGAAATAGCTTCAGCTTTCAATTATAGCCTTTCAGCAGTTAATGATGCTACCATGAATAGGTATAGAAATGATTTTTATAATCCTGTTTTCAAAAGAAATGAAATTATAGGAGTAACTCATTCTGCGAAAACTGATGCCTCTGTAAAGCAGCCTCTTATATATAATCTTGTTTTTAAGGACAATGGAATAATTGGAAACTTTTTAAAGAATAAGAGAATAAGCAATGCAGTTACTATTGCTTTTTTTGATACTGCAGGTGAGGACCTGGATTCTGAAAATACTATGAAAACTGTAAATAAGTACATATATAATTCTTCAGGTATAATATTTTTGCTTGACCCTCTCCAATTGGAACAAGTCAGGCAAAAGTTGCCTAAAAATATTCAATTGCCACAGCAAAATACGGAGATAGAAGACCTGCTTTCTAGAACGGCAAACCTCATTAGAAAGGCAAATGGTATAAAAATGGATAAACTTATAGACATACCTGTGGCTGTAGCTTTTTCAAAAATGGATGCAGTAGAATCACTACTAGACCCATCTAGCTGCATAAATTATCCAAGCAGTCATGTAAGTAAGGGATATTTTGATTTGGCAGATTTTGAGGACGTAAATGGAACAATGGAATCTTTAGTAAGGAGCTGGGGTGGAGAAAATTTTGCAAATCAGCTTAGCTCAAATTTTAAAGAATATGCTTATTTTGGTTTAACTGCCCTTGGATGCAATCCTGAAAGTAATAGAATAACTAAGCTCAGACCACATAGGGTGGAAGATCCTTTTTTATGGCTCCTATATAAATACAAATTTATTAAAGGAGAAAAGAGGAAGTGATAGATAATGGCAGTTCAGCAGCTCTTTTATACCTCCTGTAAAAAGGGATTGTCCTCTGGAATGGGTTTTCAAACTTATTCTATGTCAAAAGGTATTACGGATAATGAGAGAATAGAAATAGAAAGTCACTGCATATACATACCGCCTTCTAATCTTCCAACACAACCTACTGAAGAAGAAATAGATAGGCTATTTCCTATAGCTTTTTCTTCTTTTAGGCTTGAAAATGGAAAGTACTGTATCTCACAAATTAAATATGTTGGAAAAGATTATTCAGGCAGATATGGAAATTACTTTTGTCATGTACTTGTATCGGATAATGCCTGGGAGTTTTATCCGATAGAACTTTATGGATCAATTGTCTTTAGAGATTGTTTAAGTGATGAAGAAAAAAATGATGGTGAAGTAGATTATCTTCCTGAAATTGCGGAAATTCCACTTGGAAATGTAGTTGACTTTGATAAAATAAGTAATTTTTTAAAAGGTAGTGGAGAAAATAGGGGGAAACAATTTACAAGTCTTTTAGAACGTGTGGTAATGTATAACAGCTCACAAAAAAGAATTATACTTGCAGATGCAAAAGAAAATATTCCATTTTGGATTGGGGCAGTTTGTATGTCACTGCCTAAAAAGTTGGCACTGCAAATTAGTTTTACTACTTACTGCTATAATCCAGATGATGCAGACTATATACTCTGCGGCATAAACAAAAGTGGGAGCAAATTTAATTTTGCAGACAGTCGAAAGTTGTATGAGTACAGTGCTATGAATTTTTCGGAAGATTACCCCAGGGGTAAAAGCAATTTTTCAAAGCGGGCTGAAGTAGGATATACCGTTTCAAAAGAAGTATTCTTACCTTTTTTAAGTTTTTTGGATCAGTTTGAGTACAATAAATTGGATGAAGAAGTGGATAATTGCGTAACCCTTTATAATATAGTAAAAAAAGGACTTGAAAAATGTAATATAGAAGATGTGAAAAAAGCTCTCAGCTTTGCAATTAAATATAAATCGGAAGAGGCCTATGAAGAACTCTTTCATCACATTAATGCAAGACTTGAAAAGATAAGCACCCAGGTGGACGTGCAGCTTTGCTATATGATAACTACATTTTTACTTAAAGTGTCCAGAGACATAGGTGATGATAACTACATAGTAAAGGCTTATAAATTTTTCTTGGAGTCCCTTGATTACCTTGCACTTCATAGGGAAGATAGTGACCTTGAAGAAATATTAAATTTGCGTAAAAAGATGGCACAGGATGAAAAGGACAACATTGGTCAATTTGTAGAAATTTCACTGAGTTCAGATAGAATAAAAAATATTCAAAAGTATATTAAAGAAAACCCAGTTTATTATTCAATTTCTACAATATCAGATATAATTTACTCTGATTACACTTTTAAAGATAAAAGTGTAACTTTGCTTTTAAATAACTGTATAAAGTTTTTAATAGCATCCGAGGACAGCACTTTATATGTACTCAATTATTTTAAAAATGATTGTGAGTGTATTTCAAAAGTTATTATTAGAATTTATTGCATAAACTATTATTTAGGTAACAGCAGTGATATTTTAAATTTGCTTGCGGAATTTGTTGTAGATGAAGGAAAGAAGGATAGCAATTGGAAGAAAAAAGTCTATTTAAATATATACAAACTTCCAAACTCCTATAATTTTTTATTTTCACTATATGTTTTTGAACTAAAGGAAAATATTGAAAATCAGAGCTTTTTTATAAATTACTGTAGTGAAATGTTCAATTCTTTTGAGGGATACAGAAGTGAAAAATTTTCAGACGCTCTTAAATTGTATTTAGAGTCTTATAATGGAGATGACATACTCCTTGAGAATTACAAAGGCATACTTGATTATGTAATTAAAAATCTAAGTATGGATATTGTGAACAAAAAATTATTGCAGAAACTTATAACAGATGTGGAAGAAAAGTTAAATATAGATAATGCAGTAGAAGAAAATGAATTTATTGAAACAATTTTAAACTTAAAAAGGAAGTATAATATTACAACTCCCTGTAATATATCAGAACTTTTATATATTGGTAAGAGAATTGAAAATCCAGATATGGACTACAAGGAAAGACTTCTTAAGAAGGTAAAATATAATTTTTCAAATATGAGTGAGGAAAAGTATGAAGAATATCTAAGCTGGCTTTTACCTAATATATTAGTACAGTCTTCTGGATTTACAGGTCATATAAAGATAAAAAAGACTTTTTTTTGTTCCAAATATGAAGATATTTTCTACAATGTATATGTGAATGCTATAGAGGATATACTTTTTACAAAAAAATATAAAAACTTAATGAACTCTCGATATAATGAGAGATATAAGATATTTTTAGATTTTTTCATAACCTTATATAAAAATAAGAAAAATTTAAGTGAAGAAAGGGAAAATATTATATATAATAGAATAATAGAAATACTTATAAAAACTTCTCAAAAAAAGTTAAAAGAGTATACTGCATATATTGTTGATAAGACAAGCAGGTTAAAAAATCAAGTTTATATTAGAGAAAAATGGCTTGAAATTGAAAAAGAAGCGGAGGAAAAGAGCGAGAAAAAAAGTATACTTAAATTTTTTAAAAAATGATTTAAAGAGGTGTTATTTACTTTGAAAATTAGAGCTAAAATGCTTCTCATTGCAGTTTTTGTGTGTGTTTTTGAATTGGGTTTTATACCTTCACAAAAGGTATATGCAAGTACATCATCTCCAAATGTAGATGTAGTTTTTGTACTTGACTCAAGTGGTTCCATGAAGCAAAGTGATCCAGAAGAAATAAGGACAGAAGCGATAAAGATGTTTTTGGATATGGGGCAGGTAAAGGGAAACAAGGCAGGACTTGTGGCTTATTCAGATACTATAATAAAAGAACATAACTTGGATACAATAAATTCTGAATCGGATAAAGAGAGAATAGAGGATATGGCTTCTAATATACCGCTTGGGCAAAAAACCGATATCGGAAAGGGCCTTTTAGAAGGTGCAAAAGTGATGGATAGTGGACATGA
>DAISLB010000030.1:0-27139 GCA_036820645.1 Clostridium sp. | reverse complement strand
ATACGATATGATAATTTACATTATAAACACAGGTTCTTGCATGAATTATATTATTTTTACTCATACACATAGTATATAGTATCTTAAGCTTAAAGTCAACAGTTTTAAGAATTATTTATATTACATATAGTAATGAAGTTTGCCTTTCATCTCCCCTTTGAAAAAGGGAGGATTCTCGGCTTGCTTCTCCTAAAGTATAAATAACTCTTATTCCTATTCTTTTATACTTAATTTTAAAGAATCCAGTTAAATTATTACCATTTTTATTTCCTAATGGTTTACCATAGCCACCTTCACTTTGAGGTAATGGATTCTGCCTTACTTTTTTAATACCTGCTAATACTATCTCCCTTAACTTTGGATCTAAATTATCTAAATCATCCAAAGCTTCCTTAAGGTATTTATCCTTCCACATATTATTCTATTTCCACAGTTTTCATTAGTTCATCTAATTTTTCTTCTTTAATATTATATCTATTCAATACATCATCGTGGGAGGCTGTTTCTTCTGGAACATAGTTTTTCATTCTGCTATCTGCCAGTTGCAAAAGCTGTAAGTCTTCTTTTGCTTCCATAAGTTCCATATATTCTTCTATTGATAAAATTACTGCTTCAGGTTTATTATTTTTTACAACTATATATTGCTCTTTATCTTGTCCAACTTTCTGTATTATCTTAGATGCCATGCCCCTGCTTAAATCAGATACAGATACAAGCTTACCAATTATACCCCTTAAATCAGTTCTTGAAACTTCTGGCATAAGAACACTCTCCTTTTCATATGGATTTAAAATTAATCCTTGTTTCATCATCTTTACTTCCAATATTATATGCTATTCTACTATAAATATACACTTTTTCAGATATATTTTCAATATAATTTTCATGAAAACATATTTCTAAAAATTTAGGATCAGGTTGCTCTGTAGGAATAGTGAAAAGCTAACCCCTCCTAAACTTTTTGTTATAGAAGGGGAATATGTTTTTTAACTTTATTATTTTGTTTCTTGTCTCACTTCACTTATACTGTCGTTTATCATGTTTTGATCGATATTAAGTGAAGCTTTAAGCTTTTTCCCTGTCTTTTTTAAATTAGATAGTGTTTCATCTTCTTCATTTTTAATTGGTTGGGTATAATTTATTGTTTCATATAATAATTGTATTGTAAATGGTTTAGATTTAACTATTTTTGCCTTCTTCTCCTTGAGCAATACTCTTACTTTAGCACATCTATTAGTAGGCATAAGTGGTTTTCCATCTTTATTTAATACATATACTATGGGTATACTCCCTTCTTATAAATTTTTAATCTATAAATCATTTGCAACTTAAATAGTTCCCCTCCAGAAATGGGAAAGTGCAGATATTCTCTGCACTAACTTTATTCTTACTTTATTTGCGGTCCTTCTGGCCATTGTGATAAATATTTGCGTGCTGCTGCAATTTCCTCTGGTGTCCGCTCTGGGTTATCTGCCCATCCGGCTATTACTGATGCAGCTGTAATAATGATTGGTGGACTACCAATTAAATCTGCAGGGGCAAAATCTCCATTTATATCATCTGCCTCTATCCTTAATACTGGTATTCCATAATGGCTTAACGGACTATCCGTAGTTAGTACTGCAGTACCACCATTTGCATCTTGCATAATCATAATATCATCCATGATGTTTTCCTCCTTATTTTTATTTTTAATAATTTAAAGTTAAATTATTTCTTTTGAATTATTTTCACTGAATATATTAGAAGAATCTATTCTTTCATTAACTATTTCTAATGCTTCATCAAAGCTTTCAGCTTCTGAGAGTTTCTCTTTTGTTTTTTCCCAGCCTAATCTTTTCTTCCATATTGATATGTGGCTTGTTAATCCGCCACCAGCTGTACCTGTATTTCTTGCCCAATCACTATTACATTCATACTTTTCTATGATGCCTCTAGGTTCGAAATAATAAATATCGTTCCAGTTATTATTGCATGGTTTAATAAAATACTTTATTAAGCAAACATAATCTTCTGTTATTTCTATTTCCATATCTTCATTTTCTGATTTGAAAGTACTGAATATCTTAGGCCTTTGCAAATTAAACTGCTTATAGCAGTTATCAGATGCTTCTTCTAAGTACCAATGATATTCGGTGTTAAAAACCCAACTGTCTGGATCTAATTGGTACAACCTATCTTCTACTTTATAGACGTTTCTTCCTTTATATTTCCCTATTTTATATTCAGGAATAAGCTGAGGGTTTTCTTCTCCCCTTTTCCAATGTCCCATATAGACAGCTATTTCAGTCTCTATATCTGTTATTCTGCTACCTTCGAGATTTATCTTTTTTCTCATTTATTTTTTAGCAAAGGCATTTTATAAATTAATAAGATGCTTCTGCTAAATCCACTTCCCTTCTATTTTCTATTTTATTTATATAATTTATCCATTTGATCTTCTATATTATCCCAGTCAAGCCTGAACTTGTATTTGTAATCTATTATTGCATTATCTACTCTTTCTCTATAGTCTTTTTCCCCACAATTTTTAATAATAAAATCTTTTATTGGCAGTTGGCTTTCTTCATACTGTTTCATTTCTTTAGCATTATAAAGAAGATCTACTTCATCAAATTTAAATACAGGTGTTTCTATACTGCATAATACTATTTCATAAAAGCTGTCAAATGGATGCAATGATGTATTTGACTGCAGCCAGCTTGTTTTTATTTCCCCTGTTCTTGCATCTATATAAGCATAGGCATTTCCTGATAAATCATGATGAAGTGTTTCCTTATATGTCTTTTCCCATATATCACTAATTTCAGTGACATCTAATTCATCAAGAATTGTTGTTATTTCTTCTTTTTCTTTAACGTCAAATTCCTTTTTAGGTTCTCCTTTGGAATAGCCTGGTATTAATACTTTCATAATAAAAATCTCCCTTATTTTTATTTTTTAAGCAATTAATGTATTACTTTTTGTACAATACTCATCATAATATCTAACAGGTATGTTGTGTTCTTCTGCAAATTCCTTTTCCATTTTACAGCCACGACTATTTTCCCAACCTATACATAACAGCAACTCATTACAGTTTTTTAAAACCTCAAAGCAATATTCCATGCCTTTCTCATAACTTACATAATCATATAAATATCCAAAAGTATGAATTGGTGATATGAATGCTATATTGGGATTAGCTGTTACAAGATTTTTTATAATATTTTCCACATCTTTTTTGTTTTGCTCTAATCCATTATAAGGATGAGCGACATAAACTTTTTTCATATTTTTATTTCCCCTTTCAATGTTTTTAGCTTCATAGAAGCCATTATTTTTTTATCTAACTTATTATTATTACATTTTTAAAACTGTGAAATGAAAACTGTCTCAAAGTATAAGATTCTCCAGATAAAAATTTATCTCTACTTACTTTGTTGAAGCAGGAGGTATTTTTGTTTGTAACTTTTTTTAAAAGTTTAATTTACAAAGAGAATGTACAAATAAAAATATTAAATTAAGCTGCTATAATGTTGTAGTATCAAGGGAACAATGAATAAGCTCTCTTTGTAAGTTATTATGAGAAATAATATTTTTTACAAATAAGAAAGGAGCTGCAGTATTTTTTAGTGCTGTAGCTCCTTTTAATAATAAAATAATATTATCTGTTAGCTTAAATTCTATAGTCCTCAATTATTGTTTGTGCTGTACGATTTCCCCTGTATTCATTTACAGATATTGTATATACTAAATCTATTGGGATTGCTCCTTTTCCTCTAAACGAGTTATTTATATCCATTTCTTCATATTTATTTTTTAATTCTTGCATGAATTCTTCTGCTCTAAAGAACAGTATAAAATCCATATCATTGTTTTTATCTTTGCATTGTAATTTAAAATGTTCACCAGTTTTACCTAACGGTTTGATATTTTTTACGATTAGATTTTTAACGCCAAATAGCGGTTTAGGGTTGCTAGTTCCAAAAGGTTCTAATGCTGTTAATTGATCAGCTGTTTCTAAGGTAACATCTTTCAATGGAATTGCTGCATCTATTTTTAGCTTGGGTGTTAAATCAGTTTCATTTAAAGTGCTGTTATCATTTAATGCTGTTCTAAACTCATCTATATCGCTTATATTAAGCGATAACCCAGCAGCCATAGAATGACCGCCAAAGCCTTTTAAAATGTATTTAACAGCTGTTAGCTCCTTATAAATATTGTATTCTTCTATGCTCCTTGCAGAGCCTTTTGCAATACCGTCTGTTGAAGATTTTGTTAGTACTATTGTTGGTTTATAAAATTCATCTTTTATTTTACCAGCAATTATGCCAGCTACACTTTCATGGATATTTTCGTCATATAATACAAGTATTTTATCATCCATGTATTGTTCTTTTACTATTTCCTTAAGTTTTTCTAATGCTATATTTGTCAGATCCTGTCTTTCCTTATTAAGTTCAACTAAGTTTTTTGCTAAATATACTGCTTTTTCTTTATCAGTTGTTAGCAGCATTTCTAATGCTAAATCAATTTTTGTTAATCTTCCTGCTGCATTTATACATGGTCCTAAAACAAAACCGATATCATGTACACTTAATGTCTCTTTTTCATCTAATTTTGTTTCTTTAATTAGTGCATTAAGTCCTATATTCTTAGTTTTGTTTATCATAGGTAATCCATATTTAACTATTGCTCTATTTTCATCTAGCAATTCTACAACATCACCTATGGTTGCAAATGCAGTATAAGGTAAGTATTGTATAGTCTTTTTCAGATCCCAGTTTTTCTCTTTAAATACAGCGATAATTAATTTAAAAACTACACCGGCTCCACATAGATATTTAAATGGGTATTTACCTATCTTTGGATTAACAAGTATATTTGCATTAGGTAAAATTGTTTCTCCATTATCGTTAGTTGTTAATTCGTGGTGATCTGTAACTATTACATATAGGCCTTTTTCTTTAGCATAGCTTATTGAATCGAAAGCTGCTATTCCATTATCGCAGGTGAGTAATACTTCACACTTATCATTCAGTGCTTTATTGACAATATTTTTGTTTAATCCGTACCCATCAATAATTCTATCAGGCAGATAAACATGATAGGTAATTTTGAGTAGGTTCATTAACTGTATTAACAGATATGTAGACATACAGCCATCTATATCATAGTCGCCTACAAGACCGAAGATAAGGTTAGTATTGTTACATAGAAATTGTGCAGCTTCTTTTAAATTCTCCATGGTTGTATTATATACTGTACTTATTTCTGGATGCAAATAGTTATCAATTTCCTCTTTATTTCTAAATTCTTTTTTTGATAATACTTGTGCAATTACTGGATTATTGACTATCCTGTTAATTGCTTTTGGATTTGTTTTTTCTCTTTTTATATACCACTTCATTTTTTATTAGGCAATAACCGCTTCAGTATAGTGTTAATGCCTCTCCCCCTTTTTTATTTATTAAACTTCTACATTAGTTAACATTTGTTTATTCTTTGCAGTAATATTAGCTTACTTCTTTTCTGGATGTATTACTGCAATATATATTTAGTATTTTTTCAGCTTTAAAAAGCCATTAATATTTTTCCTTAACTTATTATTATTGCAATTTTAAAATATATTTTTATATTTCTATTGGTTTTTCTTTTATTTGTATTTATAATATAGATAATGTAATATATATAAAAAGACAGATATAATTAATAATTCATAATTTTTTTAAATTTAAAATGACCAAGCTATATGGGAATTTGCAAAAGTGCTAAAAGGAGTGAAATAGATGAATAAATAGAAGAAGCTTTAGGAATAATTAAGATATTCACAGTATATGTTTTTGATAAAAGATTTTAAGTTGACATGCTGTTAGACAAATATATACTTATATTGTCTAAATATAATATGAAATAATATGTATAATGCTATCACTAATAGATTTATTGCAATCTTTGATAGTAAAAAATTAGGAAGATGTCATTCGTGATATATGAAAGTTATTTGGTATCTAGGAACTAAACAATTTTAGTTGCTGGGAGCTTAAATATTAAATTGGATGATAAAATAATTAAAATTTATAAGATTATAAAACAATTCTTATTGTAATTGTTTTTTATAAGGAGTGGTTAGAACGTTTGAAATTGATAAGGAAACCATTAAATTGATGAGGATGTTTAAAAATGTTAGAACTAAACAAGAAATTGCAGATTCGCTAGCTAAAGAAACAGTTGCTAAAGGGATTAAAGATAAGTCGCAAGTATTTGAATATTATTATGGCGATATTGAGCCTGAATTTGTAATAATGTCATGTATTAGTTTTGGGTTAATGCAATTTATGTCAGAAGATTTTTACGTTGTAAAAGAAGTTCTTGGTTTTGATTATGTGTATGATATTTTAAACAAAAGTGAAAAATGCATGAAGTTAATAAGCTAATTTTTAAAAAGGCAAGCATTGCCAAGCATTACTTTATTATATAGTAAAGTAAGTAAAGAGAATAAGGGAAGGGTTATATATAACTCCTCTCTTATTTTTTTAAGAAGCTATTTAAAACTTTATAATAAAAATTCCGTTGAATTTTATTTTCATGCAAGTATTAATTAGGGCTAAAATTTCTTATTTTTTTTGATAGATAAAGTATTAAAGAACTAAGAAAGTTCAGCGTCAAATTTTAATCGAATACTTTTTAAAATTCTGCAAATTTTAGATTGACTCAAATTCATTTTATTACTAATTTCAATTTGAGTTAAATTGCCTAACCTATATTTTATTATTTGCTTTTCTTGCTTTGTTAATACTTTTCTTATATGCTCTTTTATATCTATCAAATATGCTATTTCATTAGTTGATGTATTACTGGCGTTATTAGTTTCTATATCTTTTTTTATATAATTTTTTATATTGCTTTCTTCTTCGTGTTTTTTAGATGAATTATTAATTTTACCAAGTAGTGTTACTAGTAAGTATTTTTTAATATAAAAATTAAAACTAATTCCTTTTGTATAATCATAGCTATTATAAATGTTAATAAATTCCATATATGTATCTTGCAATATATCATCATATTCCGTATTTAAATTAGTACTTATATGATTAGTTTTTATATAACTATTTACATAGCTTGTTGTAGCTTTTATGAGTGGTGTAAACATATTAATTGCTTGCTCAATAGTTAAAGTTTTTGATTCTAATTTTTCATTATTTTTAGAATATACTAAAATATTTTTTCCTTTTTCTTTAATATTACCTTGTAGGTCCATAAATAAGTTTTCGTTACGCAGTAGAACGCAACTTCCTCCTTTTCCTATTTTATCAATTTTTATGATTCCAAAATTAATAAATTCTATTAAATCTCTACATTAGTTAACATTACTGTTTACTTCATATTTTTTTAATATCTGCCCATTCAATGTAGTGATATAGCATTATTCCTTTGCTAAATATAATACTGTGATATATTCTATATAATTTTCTTTATAAAAGCTTAGCTAAAAGCCACTATCCCTTTAGGGTAGTGGATGAAGACTTATCCCTGCTCTTGAATGTGTTTTTTAAAATTCTCTGTTTAAGTTAGTTTTAGATCTTCTTTTCGTAGGCTTAATAATCCAATTTCCTATATTGCATTGCTAAGGTTAAATAAATAAATTAGTTATCACAAGGGTGCCATAGCTACTTTATCTAATACAAAATAATAGTCAGCCATTTTTAACCAGTCCCCTTTCGGAAATTTTTCTCCTTGTCAATGACATAGAATACATATATATTTTCGGCATTTAACTATAAAACATTAGTAGTTAGTTATCGTTAATATTCAATTCTATTCAAACTGCTAATTACACAAAAAACAAATGTTTATTTTTGCATAGTTTTGTATAGTTATTTAACAACAGATTGAAGTTCTTTCTCTAAAGTTTTATAATTCGACATTATTTTTGTATAATTTATATTATTAAATTGAAAACGTTTGTATAGCTATTTTAGCTAATAATTACATTATACCTTAACTTGTATAGCTATTATAGTACTTTATTTTTCTTATGTAAACATATTTTCTATGCAATTACTGAATAAGAAAAAATCTACATTTAGCGAGCTTTTTTTAATATTTATAACAATATTTTTAATAACATTTATAATTGTACTTAAAAACATATTAAAAGTTCAACAAATTAGCTACTTTTTAAATTCAACATTGTTGCATATAATATTGACGCATTTGTTTTAAACTTTTTGTTTTTATTCTGCTAATTTGTGCTTGTGTTGTATTAAGATTTTTAGCTATACTTTCTTGGGATTTATTATTTATGTATATATCTTTTATTATTTTTTGCTCTAGTGGGCTTAGTTCACTAATCATTTGAGTTATGCTTATTTTTTCTAACACATCATCCATAACATTTGATGTTTTTGTATCAGCAATATAATTTGATAGTGGCATATTATATTCTGGATTACCATATTCACCATCTAATGACATACATTTTTTATTGTATATAAAATGTTCACTGGTTATACAATAGTTATGCAATGCATTTCTTATGCATATATTTAAATAATAGCCAATACTTACTGATACATTAATGTCATAATCATTATAAGCTTTAGCAATAGCAATATTTATTTCTTGCATGATATCATCATAATCGTAGTTATTGTTTTTATTATATTTAGAGTACCAACTTTTTGCTAAGGGTTCATATGCCTTTATTAACTCCTCTACAGTATATTCTTTGTATTTGTTGTTGTTAATTTTAAACTTTTTTCTAGGTGATACTGCTTCATTCATTATTTGCCAAAACCTCTCTTCAATTTAATTTAAAAGTTATATATATAGATATATTTTTTGTAAATTATTAATAAGAGAGGTCTGGACAATGCTATATTAAAAATAAGTATGAAAACATCTGTTTTACCATGGGGAATATGGGTGGAGCTAAATTTTAATAAATATTAAAACTGCAAATAAGTGAATAATTGCTGATGTGTAAAAAGTAATAGTCTTTTCTCCAATAAAAAAATCCCTACTATTTGATATATAGTAGGGATTTTTGATGATTAAATATATGAACAGTTCTTAAAACTTATATATTCATTTAATTCTTTATATACATTATTTAGCCACTTTGTGCAAGAAGATTCTATATTGCTTTCAGTATAATCATGCTCCATTTTTTCTAGCCCTTGGCTTAAAAAAGATATTATTTCTTTTACTTTATAGTATGTAGCATTATTAATATATGATTCTATATTGTCTGAAACATATAATTGCTTAATTGTGTTTCTTAAATTATTTGCAGGAAAATATTTTATTACTTTATCTATTTCATACATCTTTTTTATATATATAATTAACTGTCTTAATAAATAGCTTATTGCAGGTTGTGTGCAGTTTAAGAAAGAAGCTATTTCAGCTTGTGTATATCTTTCTTCATAATATAGCTTATATACTATTTGATATTTGCGTGGCAAGTATGACATATATTCCTTTATAAACATTTTGTATGCAATATTATCTTCAATGTTTGATATATCATTATTTTCATACTGTATATTATCTATGTATTCGCTATTATTGCCATCCATAATTGCATTTAAACTTAGTGGTGCTTTAGACTTATTCTTTTTCTGATAAATATCGTTTAAAATTATTTTTTTTGCATAGAATCCAAATGATGCTTTTTTCTCTATGTCGTAAGTTTTATATGCTTTCCACATTCCAATACAACATATTTGCTGTAGCTCTTCTTTTTCATAATACTTAGACCATTTGTTAATTATGCTTAAGGTTAAAGGCTTAAATTGTTCAAGTGTTTGCTCATATGTCATAGTTTTTACAGTATTATTATCTATTTGTATTTGCTTTTTATTACTATCTTCGATCATGTTATGCCCCCTTTTTTATGAAAAATTTAATAATATTTGTTATGCATTTTTTTAGAATAGTTCGTAGGCAATAAAACCTTACATTATAAAAAACATGACACTGCTTATTCATTCAGCTATATGTTTTTGCTAATAAAAATAGTTAAATGAATAAGCAGCTAAATTTGAAAAAATGAAATAGTTGATGATATATTTTTATGATTTTAGTGTATAATATTACTGCATGGTTAATTTTTATTTCTTTAGGTATAAAATAAGTTTTTTATAAGCTTATTTTGTACCTTTTTTATTCATCAGCTGATTTTACAAATCTCATTAATGTTCCATTTATCTTATTTTCATTAATTTTTTTGATTCTAACTACATATTTATCTCTAAGTGCTGGAGAAAAATTATTCCATTTTGGTATTGGGCATAGTACTGTTATCTTTGGATTTTCATCAAATGTTAGGAATACACCATATGGTTGTATGTTTGTTATGCTTGCTAAATGTTCTGATTTTAAAGGAAATTTTTCTTCTAAATTCGCATACGGATCTTCTTTTAATGCTTTCATGGATAATTCCAGCTTATTATTTGCGATATCTGCTGTTATTACTTTGCATTGTACTTTTTCTCCTATTTGTACATAGTCTCTTAGATTAGTTATAAATCCATAGTCGACTTCTTGTTTAGGAATCATGGTTTCAACACCTAAAGCTTCTACATATATCCCATTCCTGCCTATTCCTGTTACCTTAGCTGTAATTGTTTTATCTGTAAAGTCTTTGTTAGCATTAATTTTTCTTTTAGTTTCCATAGCTTTTATTCTTGAGCCTATTGCTATGTTTACATCTTTTGCAATATCTGTTATTATAAAATCTATCTCTGCACCAATCATGCTTCTAATTACCCTTACATCATCTCTTACACCTAATTCACTAGCTGGTATTATTACTTTGTAATTGTCATAAACAATAGATACGCAATTTGTTACTTCACCATATAGTTTTACTTGATCAATTGATGTTATTGTTCCAGTTAAAAATTTGTTTGTTTGCTTACTTACATAAATTTCATTTATTTTTGTTTGCATTTTCTAATCTTCCTTTCAATTATTTTTTATCTATAATTTATATGGTAATAAACGCCCCTAAATTTTATTCAATTATTTTATTTTTTTTATGAGAAAAATTTATCTATTACATCATTTGCATCTAATGTTTTATTTGCATTATTATTTTGATTTTTAGGATCTGCGTCTTTGTTAGTACTTGTATCCTGATGGATACTTGTATCTTGATGGGTACTTGGCTTAGATGTCGTTGTTTGATTATCAGATTTTTTATTATTGATATCATCATTGATATTATTATTTTGATTTTTTACTTTTGGCTGATTTTTATTTGTAAAGTCTATTGCCCATTGAGGGTTATAATCACTTATTTGAATTACTTGTAATTCCTTACTTTCCTTATAATTTGAATAATCTAATTTATCGAGCTTTAAAGGCTTTTGCCCTTTAAGCATTAGTATTGCATTTTTATATGGGTAAGCTAGTACTTCATCTGGGTTTAGAAGATTTCTTTTTGTACCTTTATGTGATTCTCTGCCAAATTCAAATAATCCCTCAAAACCTGCTTGTTTTGTTAACCCTACATCTTCTACAGTTGTGGTGCCTAATAACTCAGAAACAAATTGAGCAGTTAGTAAGTCAGTACAACCTAAAAATAGTTTACTATCACAATCTCCTATTATTTCTGACCAGCCATTGTTTGGGTATCTATTTTGCAACTGCCCTATATTTTGAAATATTACATGAGTATGAATCCCTCTGCTTCTCATTGTGGATATTTTCTTTGTAAAGTCTGGTATTGCAGCTATATTTGCGAATTCATCAAGTAAGCAATGTACGTTAGGATTACACTCACCATTATGCAAATCAGCATAATTTATTAAATCAATAAATAAAAAAGAAAAGAATAAACCGCTTAAAAAATCAAATGTTGAGTTTGTATCTGATGTGATACAAAAATATGCACAAGGTTCTTTGCCTGGAGCAGTTAAATCTATATCATTTGTTGAAGTTAATTCTTGTACTTTCTTATTTTGGATTATTTGTAGTCTAGTTCCTAAGCCAATAATAATACCAGTTCGTACAGTATCACTTGCTTGACAGAATATATTGTAAGGTGCTTTTGCAGGGTGTTCATTTGGTAGTATTTTAAACATAGCATCAAGTTGTTGTGCATCAGTATGTGCTATTAATGCATACATATTTTTTAAATTTCTTTCTTCTTCAGGTAGTTCATTTACTACATATAGCAGTAATGCCTTTAATAAATTTTGCTCTCCTTTTGCCCAAAACTGATCTCCCTTAGCACCAGGAGCAGTTGTATTAGCCATTACTACTTCTGTAAATAGTTGGGCAGATAAATCATCTGTTACTTCTGTTAATGGGTTCCATCTATCACTATTAAGAAGATTTACAAGGTTGAATACTTTAACATTGTAACCTTGGTCTTTTAAGTATACATACATATCTCTAAATAATTCACCTTTTGGATCGGTAAATATTATTGATTGTCTTGCGTTTACTAATTCAAATACATTGTTTCGGACATAATCTCTTGATTTACCGCTGCCAGGGCCACCAAATACAGCTACATTTTTGTTATATATATGACTATCAAGTGGCAATTTTACTCTTTCTTTTGTACCTGGAATAGTTCCATATGTTATTCCTGGTGACGGTTTTCCAACATCTATTGTTTGTTTTGCTTCTGTTGGATGCATCCATTGTGCAGTTCCATACGTTCCATCATTTTCTCGATATTTTATTCCATTACTATCGGTATATACATTTTTAAAGATATTTACTAAAACAAGAGTTACTACGATAAGTATTGCATCTATTTTAAATAACGTTAAGATTTTTGATGGATTTGATACTAAGTATTTTATTGACATTGATGGATGCTTATACATTTCTCCAATATTTGTACTATATAATGGTCCGTTACCTCTATAGTTTTTTAAATTTGTACTTGTAGTTAAAAGTGGCGTTATTATAAATACACTCCCTACAATAAATAAAATTAATAGGGCAAAGATCTTTCTTAGGTCCTCTTTTGTTAATTTAATTACATTAATCATTTAGTTCTTTTTAGTAGACATTTGTTTAATATTCATCAAAGCATTGGTATTTAAAGATATTTAGCATTTTTTACATTAGCCATTGCCTGCTATACCTCCCTTTTAAATTATTTGATTTATGGACAAAGGTTCTATGTGTATGTCTATTTTATTTAAGTTAAGCTCATTTGTTTTTCTTTTTATATATGGTGCTTGTATATCAAGACATACAATATTATAAATTTGATTGATTGTGCTCCCAGTTTGCATTAATAATTGGTTGATACTTTTTAAATATGGGAACACGCTAACATTATTTAGCACCATGTTTATATATACTTCGGAGTTTATCTCATACTTTATATTTTTATTATTTAATACTTCATTTTCGACTAACTTTGGGTATGCAATGCTTAGCACTTTTTTATCAAAATCACCTTTTGCCATTTCATTTATTAATTTTATAAATATGCTATGCTTTGGTAATACCAATAACTCAGGAACTCCTACTATTTTTAATTGCTTTTCAAATGTTTTATCACTTGTTATTACTATTGCGTGTTGTATTATATTTTTTTTATTTTTTGTTTCTTTTATTATTTGTTCCCTTACTTCTTTGGTTGTGCTTGTTGTTATATCATATAGCAAGTAGTCTATTTTATCTTGAGTTCGTGCGGCAGCTATAAATTGCATCCCTCTATTTAACCTTTTCATCTTTTTATATTCCGCAGACGGGACAATGGTCATTTCGGGAAGTATATATTTTATATCTAGTGTAGTTGCCAATCTCTTTTGCATATATAGTGGCATGGTTTGTACTATTTTGGGCCTTTCACCAATATTCCTTAGGTACTCTATTCCTTTTATGGACAAAGTTATTAGATTATATGATCTATTTATATATTTTTCTTTTTCTAATTTCTCTAATCTATTTCTTGAATACCTTGCAGGATAAATTATTTTAGGAATTTTTGAGCTACAAGCACCAGCTTTTCCTAATACTTTTAGGAATTTTTTATCTCTTTCGGTTATTTGGACTATTTTTATTCACCTCTCTTTCTTGTTTTTCTGAATTTAATCGCCTCCTTTCGCTTAATATTTCCGTACACTTTTAATTAGGAGCTTAGTAAACTTTGGGAGCTTAATAAGCTTTGGTTTAATAAAACTTTGTTTAGCAAAACCTTAAAGTGAGATTCTTAATATTTCCGTTTGTTTTAACCTTGGGAGGTTATTCTTTGGAAAGTTATTTTATTTAGGCATACAATAGAGCAAAGAAAATACTATTTCAATTCACCAATTAGTTTATCTACAAATGATTCGCATACTTGTTTATTTGCATTTTTATTTCTTAGCAACATACCTAAATATTGAGCTTTTATTATTTCTATTCTTTCTTCTTTTGTTATTAATCCAGCACTTACTGATTCTTGCATATTATCCTTTTCACTTTGCATTTTCTTTTTCATTTTCCTTATTATGTTTTTGATTTCTTCCACTTTTAAATTTGCACCCTCTTTACTTTTATTATTTTGCTTTTTAAGCTTTATATTTTTAGGTATTGCTTTGCTAAAAATAATATAAAATATATATAAATATTTTTTCTTTTTTCCTTTATTGCTTTATATTTTTACTGGAGGCACTTTGGAACTTATTTTATTTCACCTCTTGTGGAATAGTGTGGGACTTTTTTATGGTGCGAAGCCTTAATTCTAGATTTGCACCCCCTTATTTTTTGTTGAAACTACATTTTATTATTTATTATGCTGTATCTTGTATTGGACAATGTTCTAATGTTTGGCATAGCTATTTTTCTTCTAATTTTTATATTTTGCCAATTTGCATATGCCTTTTGCTCTGCCATTTTGCATATGCTTTTCATATGTCTTGTTTTTAGGCCAATCTGCACTGCCAATCTTCTATTTTTACAGAGTTTTTTTTAACAACTTTTACCTTCATGCAGGGATGCGTTTTCTCTTCTTTTCCCTCCACCATATATGAAACATAATTGCAGCTATCATCTGCAAAAAAATGAGAATATCGCATTGCATCTATGATGTATTTTATTTCTACATTATCTAAGTCAAAAAGAAATGGTGAGTACAATGAGAATATTATTAGCACTGCTTTTTTATTATAATTTGGCTTCACTTTCATTCTCTTTATACCCTCCATAATGAGATATACCAGCGTGTTTTTTACCAGCGTAAAGTCTTTTATTGACTTAAACTTTAAATATGGGACAAAGTCAATGCTCATCTCAAATACTTCTTTTTTCTCATCATAAAAGCACTTTGGTATAAATGGTTCTAAGACTTCATTGACTACATCAGGGTTATAAGGAATAAGTTCATTTGTACGAATAAAATGGTCTAAAAATTTAGAAACAATTATCTCATATTTTTCCCTTAACTCATGAAACCACTCAATTGATTCTGCTGTTTTTTCAGGTATTACTATATTTGCATTAGCTTTTTCAAAGGCTTCTGTTAGTTCTATATATCTTTCATAGTTTTTCATTAAGCTTTCACACGAATTATCATCGCAAACATCTGCTACAGGTAAATCTAAAGACTTCTTTTCATATGTAGGATGTTCTGATGGAAAAAATTTATATTTATTTTCATAAAAGCCACTCATTTTATCATACCTCCATCTTTAAATATTAGTGAATTGTGACATACATTCATTTATATTTTTAATCATTTCATCATCAGGAGCATTATCATTAGCTTCATCACCTTCAATCATATCTATAGTGTTGTCTTGCTCTGCATTAGTATTAGCTACAGGTATATCAGCTATTTCTAATACTTTTTTCCCCTCATTTTCTTGTTTTGTTAATAACTCTGGCTCAGACGTTATAGGGGATATTGTAGGACTTATAGATGTTTTATCAGTTGCAATTACTTTTGCATCTAGCTGATAGTTTTCTAAAGCCTTATTTATATTATTAAGTTGCTCTTTTATAAAACTTATTTCATCTAATATCCTTGAATTATCTGTTTTAATATACTGGCTAATACATTCCTTAATAAAAGCTGTTTTATTTTTCTTATGTTTGGACAAAGCTTCTATTAATGGTCTATCCTCCAAATCATCTGTTGAACATTTAAAACTATAAGTAATAGTACTCATTTATTTTCCCTCCTTAGTGTTTATATGTCTATGTATTTGAAACTTTAAAAAAATATAAAAAGCAGCATATTTTTTTAGTAATCTTTTTTCAGTATTACTTTTTCAACTAAAAAAGTCTTGCACATGGTTTTGTGTAAGACTTTGAGTGGTATTACTTTCTGGTAATCTTTTTTATTATTATTTCATGTTCTAACCACTGACATTACTGGCTTAGTTCGGTATTACCATTTTAGTATTACTTTTAGTATTACTTTTTTAAACATTATTATGTTCTAAGCATTGGTAATACTATCTTTAAGTGGTATTACTGATATTTGATATAAAATACTCTTGTAAAGCACAAATACCTATGGTAATCTTTTTTCAGTATTACTTTTTTTATCTAAAATGCTCTTCGTATGGCTCTGAACAAAGTTTTGAGCAGTATTACTTTTAGGTAATCTTTTTTATTCCCATTTTATGCTGTAATCATTGACATTACTAGCTTCGTTTGGTATTACTATTTTAGTATTACTTTCAGTATTACTTTTTCAAGCTTTATTATTCTCTAAGCATTGGTAATACTGCTTTTGAATGGTATTACCAATACATTTGCTGTATTAGGCTTATATTTTTTCTTTTATGCAGTTACAATTACTCAACATTTTTGCAGTATTACTTTTGCATAATAAAAAGCCTCACACATAGCTCTGTGCAAGGCTTTCAACGGTATTGCTTTTAGTAATCTTTTTTATTATTATTTCATGTTATAACTATTGATACTACTGATTTATGTAGGCATTACCATCTGGTATTACCTTTTTTTAATATGGCTTAAATATCCAAAGGTATTAGCAAACTCTGCATTATTAGATAATGCTACAGAACAGACACCTAATTTTGGTTTGATATATGGATAAAGAACTGCTCCTCCACCACCAGCAAGTATTACAGAATTAAATGCACTCTTAGCACTTGATGTCCATAAGGTATCAATATTATTTACTATAGAACATGCCACGTCATCTTTGAGTTTTTTAAGCTCTTTAGTTAAATCTAAAAATGAACCATTGTAGAATATCTTGCCATTTCTACATAATTCCATTAATCTATCTACACTTAACGATTCACCATTTCTTGAAGCCTTAACAAATATTTTATCCATTTCTGTATAAATAATTGACATACCTATATTTTCTAATGTAGAAGACATGTCACTTATAAACTCCAGTTTACCGTTGTCATTAATTTTAAAGACTACAATATCAGTTGTCTTAAAACCAATATCAATCAATCCTATATATGTGTTTCTAATATAATACTTTTGCCCATTATTAAGTAAAACATAATTTAAAGCACCAGCCCCTTGTGGCATTAGTAATACTTTATTAAACTTAACATGCTGTTTAATATTATGGTCAGGGAAATCAACAGTAATATTTAGGTTTTTAATCATTGTTTCAAGTTCAGCTCTTTGCTTTACAAAGTGTGAAACTGGTAACCCCGTTATAACATTTAAAGCATATTCTTCTGTAATACCTTTAGGCATAAGTAAGCCTGCTAATGTTGCTAAAAATACTTTGTTTTCATTGCTGTAGATCTTATTATCAGTTGTGTTGAAATAAGAATTAGTATTACTTCTTTGTGCTAATTTACCTACGAAATAATCATTTGTAGTATTGTTATAATTATTATCAGAAATAGTTACATGTAAGTTATCAGCAATATTTTCATCTAATCTATTAAAAAATTTATCTAATGAACGATCCTTTCCTGGAGATAATATTGATGGAAATATTATCTTTTTACCCAATTCATTTACACCTTTAACCTGGCCATAGCCAAGGTCTACTGATATCCAAAATTCCTTCATTACTTTTCCTCACTTTCTATATATAATTTATTCATTATATATAGATACAAATATTTGAGTAAAAATATAAAAAAGTTACAACTTAAATAAAACATAGATTCGGAGAAAAATATTAAAAGATACATAGAATATATATAAACAAAGACGGAAGCAAGTATTTAACTTACTTCCGTCTTGATTAGTTGAGATATAATAAATGTAGCTTTTATGCAATAATTTATCTAAAAATCTAATGGAATAGTTAGAGTTCTATCCTTTACTTTCTCAACTAAATAATATTTTACCTTTCCTTTTGGCTTTTTGCTATAATCACATTTAATATTTATTTCAACATATTTATCTGAATATTTATCTTTATATTTACTATTTGGATTAATAGTAACTGTAAAACATTTAGCTTTTGTAGGAGTTTTTTTGTCAGTAGATATAAAAATGTTATCTTTATTAATTTTCTTTGTACCATACATATCTTTTGGAGTAAGGTATGTAAGTTCATAAACATTTGAGCTATTAGTAACTACTGGTGCCCATGATGAAGATGGGACATAAGTTCCTATTGTATTATCATAAGGAATAGGATTACCATTCTCATCTTTACAATAAGGGTCATCAGCTCCTAATCCCATATAAGCTACACCATCATCACCTATCCAATATGGAGAACTATTAGCATCTAAATATACTTGATTTTTATCATGCTTCTTTGGTTTTGATGGTTGTGCTACACAAGTCCCTACTACACCCTTATGATTCTTATTCTTAAATTCAGAAAATAATGATTTTTTATTTTTAGGTACATTATATGATTTTACATCTTTAATTGTTTTCTTATTACTATTAACTGCACTGCTTACGCCTTTTTTAACAGTTAAAATATATGCAGTATTATTTGTTATTTTTATAGATTTATCTTTAGGAGTTACAATATAGCCTACTGTAACATAGCCATGAAAATTATTAATTTTACCTAATGTAATGTCTATAGGTATTTGTACATCATTCTCAAATGTTAAAATAGTATTTTGTGATAACTCCTTTAAATTAAGTTTTTCATGAGCAGTTATATATGGTATTTTTTTGTCAGTTGAATAACTTGTTTGGCTACCAGCACTAATTTCTAAAACATTATTTTTATTTACTGTTTCAGCTGCTACAACATTATTAGTTTTTGATGTTGCTGGTGGTTTAGTAGCTGCTTTAACATTGCTAAAGCTTAAACTATTACTTGCTAATATTGCTATTAGTGTAGGAATTAATATTTTTTTCTTCATAGGTAACATGAATAACATCTCCTTATATTTAATAAATTTTGTTCCTTACATATATGATAAATAAAAAATGCAAAAAAAACAAACCGCTGTAAAAAATATTTTACAATGGTTTGCTTTAAGCTTTTTAATAAGAGAAATTACTTCTCATTAAGGGAATCTTTATATTTTTCTAATACTGTTTCTTGTACATATGATCTGAATTCTTCATTAATAGGATAAGTATTATATACTCTATGCCCATTCTGAAGTTTTCTATTAGGGAAACTTACAAATAAATCACTATTTTTGGTTTCTATAATTCTTAGCCCAGAAATAATCAATATATCATCTATACATATAGAAGCATATTGCTTTATAGCTCCCTCTTGATTTTTAGGCTGATACAATTTTACACTAGTTATTAGCATGGTTAAATTACTCCTTTCATTTTTAAGTATTTATTTAGTATGTATATATGATAATAATTAGGATTTTAAATTATACATTATTTTTTCAAAAAGCAAAATAATATTATAATTATAGTAGAAATAAATATAAAAGGAATAAATTTTGTTGTAGTTTTTGTTATCTTTTCTTTTTTATAAATAGATTTTATTATAGTATATATATATGCTGTAAAACTTGATATTAAAATAATAAATAAGGTATATATTCCAAAGCCACAAGTTAATGATGCTAATATCATTACATCAGCACCACCCCAACCATCTCTATTAGTTACAGCAGAAATAAAATATAAAACATAGTTTAATATAAATATTATTAATGCAAAAATAATATTAGTTTTCATATTAATAAAAATGCTATTTTCTAGATTTCCATAAATTAAGCCTGTAACTATAATCCCTGCACTTAAAATATATAAATCATTGACTATTCCAGTTTTGTAATCTTCATATGCTGCAATGCCTAATAATATTAGCATTATTAAAATACAGATTATTTTGGGTGTAGTTATTATCACTTTTTATCACACTCTCTTTTTTATTTTTTATTTATATTTTTATATATCAATAAAAAATAAAAAATATAAGAAGTGAGTATATTTACTCACTTCTTACTAACTACATCTTTAATATATTTTGACAATCCTTTGATGGGTTTTTCACAACCATATATTTTAAGTTGCACTCATTCAAATACATTCGGTATCCTTTATCTTTTGGATTAATTATTAAACATTTTACTTTATTTATATATTCTTTAAAAGTGTTTTGTATCCTATTGATTTCCATAGGAGAAGCACTTGTTACAATATATATTTTTTTTGATATTGGTAAAATAAAATCGGTGAATGAACTATTTATAGGGAGATCTATTATTATAGTATTATAATCAGAATATTGTATTACATTTAGTATATCCTTTATATCTATTTTCTCATATATGCTTCTAGTAGGGGGAGCTTGTAATATTGCTGTATTTTCTGTTATGTTTATTATATGGTCATTTAAATTATCTGGTGAATCTATAATATAAGTTCCCATATGCGGTACTTGTGGTAAATTAAAGTAGTAACTTAAATCAGAACCTCCATTATTAAATCCCAAATCCAAAATTAATTTTTTATCTTTATTCTGAGATATTTGAGTAATTAATGATGATACCCCTGCTCCGCCTTTAACAGAAGTAAATGTATATATTTTATTTTTTGCAGCTGATAATTGTGTTTTGTTTTGGTTTGAAAAATTATTATCTTTTGTGCTTTTTGTGCTATTAGAACTATCATGTATAATATGTTCTACTTTCTTATTATAATTACATTCTGATGCTGCTTTATTTTGTTTTACTGTAGCTGTATCTTTTTGTGCTGTAGCTATTATTTCTTTTTTTTTAGATGCTTTAATTGATTTATTTGTATTGCTGTAAATACTATATATACCTTTTGTAGAATTACCTATATTACTATTAGCGATCTGTTCTTTTGTAATATCAGTACTGTCATTACATTTTTGGGATTTATTATTTTTTGCACTTACTATATTAATAAATTCATCGAAAGATAATATATATTTGCTATGTTTTATAAAATAACGTATATCTACTTTTGCTGTTTTTTCATATATTATATAATTCGCACTACTTTTTTGGACTAAAATTTTAGCATCTAATTGAGAAGATACAATGATAAATTTATCTAAATTGATAAACGATACTATAGGAAATAATAATTCTTTCTTTTCACATATTATTATGTTCATTTCCACTCCTCTTTAAATAACAGCTTTAATACTGTACCATTTAATCGATTAATAAAATTGATGCTATAGAATCATTTACAATTAGAACTTTAACTAATGTGTCTTTTTTAAAATCATTAATACATTCTGAATAGTTCTTTGTCCCTTGTCCTTGAATATATATAGTACAGTTTGGTGAGATATTATATACACTTTCATCTTGGATTTGCATATTAGTAGCTGTAGCTGATGCAACCAATCCTGTTATTTCTGTTCCTTGATTTTTATAATTCTCTATTTTTACTATCTTTTTTACTGGCCCCTTATAAACATAACATACATTCTTATTATCTTCTTTATATAAAAATAGTCTGTTTTTACATTGCTTTACAGGGGCTGTATCATCACTTAACATTTCATATTTTGAAACATCTACTACTGCATTATTATTTAAATAATACTTTGTACCTTCCTTTTTTGATATATAATTATTACTTTTATCAAATGTAGTTGCTGTTTTAGATGCTTTAGATTGTGCCTTTTCCTCTTCTGATGATCCTTCTACATTTATTTGTTTTTGATTATCATCAGAATCTGCAGTTGCTTTTTTATTTTTTGCAGAACATCCACTAAAACAAAATAATAATGTCATAGTTAATAATGTTATTAATATAATTTTAAATGATTTTTTCATATACCTACAGCAGGCTTTTAATATAAAGTAACCTGCTGTTTGACACCACCTTTCAATTATTCTTTAAATTCTACATCTTTCAAATAAGCTACTCCTTTTATAGTTAATGGAGTTGAATAATGAACTTTTTTTATAAAATTTAAGTATTCCGTTTTGTATTGATAAGTACATATTACAACTACCTTAGCTTGAGCAGGATCAAATTTAACATTATTTACCGTTAAATTTCCATTTTTCATAACACCTAATTCAGCTAAATGATTTCGTGCTATTCTTATATTATCATCGGTATTTACTGTAAATTTACCATATTGCTCTAATGAGTCATAACTTTTTCTATATATTTCGGCTGCTACTTCTCTAGCAGCACTATCTGCTGCTTGGAATAAAGATGCTCTTTCTGTTGAAATTTTAAATTTATTTAACGTAAAAAAAAGCATAGACATTGCAAATACAAACAATGCAGTGTACATTATTATATAACTTATACCTTTCTTATTTAATTTTATTTTATCACTCATGATATTTTTGCCACTTCCCCTCTCTTTATGCTTCTTCTTCAATTATTTCTTTACTAACTCCTGTTACTGTAGTTTGAGGGAATAATTTTGATATTACAGGTACTTTTTGTGTTATTGTTACTTTAATATCTTTTCCTTCTGGTCGTGCATTAACATCTGGGTTCCAAAATCCCAATATACCTTGGGCATATTGATGGCCGATTTCATTTGCACGCATTTCTGCATCATCTCTTCCAACTTTTGCACCACCACGGGCTGCTTCATAAGCTGCTGCTTTTACTGTTATTTGTGTTAATGACCACATAGATACTTGCATTACTAATGCTATCATTAAAGCAATAACAAGAAACATTCCAGCACTTTCTATAGTTGCAGATATACCTTTTTTATTTAATCTTATTTGCTTACAACTTAACTTGTTTTGCAATTTAATCGCTCCTTTCTTTTCTTCATACCTATTCCTGAGCGTATAGCACGTTGGCTTTTGTTAAACTTAATTACTTTTTGAACTTCTAAATATAATGGATAATTTATTTCTTTTAATTCCCTAGTAACATCTAAATGCACTGTGCTTTTCCCTACATTAAATTGTTTAGCAGTTGTTCTTAGGGTATGCTTCCCGTTTATCATAAAATGTGCTTCATCTAAAATACGTTTCTCCCTCTTTAATTTAGAATTTAACATGGTATGAATCACTCCTTCCTTAAAATAATTATTTATCTCTTTATATATATTTTTTTTCTGCAAATAATATAAAATAAAGCTGGTTAGAAATTTATCTAACCAGCTTTATTTTTTTATTACTTTAACCTTGTGAATTAGTATTGAAGAAATTCATTGCATTATTTGTTACTGTTCTCCAAATATTACTTATAGCTGCACGGGATTGTGGTAATACAATTATTATTGCTGCAACAACAACTGCAATTAAACCAGCTGCTTCAACTAATCCACTAATACCTTTTTTGTTTAATTTTTTTAATTTTAATGAAGGTTTTATCATAGATAAGGCTTGTAATATTGTATGCATAGTTAACTTTACCTCCTTTTTCGATATATATGATATATATATATATTATTTAAATATAAATAATATAAAATGATAATCTTTTTTAATCTGAATTATTTGTTTGCCATTCGGTCCCATATTTTACCTCATTTTTATTTTGCTCTTCTGGAGTTTGCATCTTTGTTTTAGATACTACTACTACAAATATTATTGCAATTAATATAAGTCCTGCGGTTTCAATTAGCATTGATATACCTTTTTTATTTATTTTAATAGTTATCACCCCTTTCACAAACTTTTTTACTTAATTCTTGAAGAATTACATTGATATTTTTTGAAACTCTGAAAAGAATGGTAATATAATCATTAAAATTAATGGAATAAAGTCTCCTATTAATATTGGGAAAAATAAACCGTTATCTATTTTTTCAACTCTTTCATTTTTCTTATTATGCCTTTCATCTTCAATATCTTTCTGTAATTCTCTAAGTTGATCACTAAGCCCTACTACAGATGTATCTGCTTTTTTTATAATTAATGCCATTCTCATAAAGTAATGATTAAAACTTTTCTCTGCTGCATCATATAAAGCAACGTTTAAATCTGTTCCTGTATTTACACGGGCAACACATTCAGATATTAATTTAGCAGTATTACCTTTTTTGTGTAAAGATATATATTGTAAAATATACATTAGAGGTTCTCCAGCATCAAGACCTGATATAATAGTATCCATAGTTCCATATAATTCATTGTCTTTCATAAAACTTTCTTTATAATTATCTATTGGTTTTCTATATTGTGCATAACATATAAGTACTAACCCAATAATAAAAACGAATACAGCCCCTGCAGAACTTTTATTAATTATAGCAGCAAATATCATAAATATAGCAAATCCTATAACTAATGCAAATGCAGAAAATAATTCTTCAACAGTTGAAACTTCAAATACAAATACCTTAGTTCCGCCAACTGCATCTAATTCTTTTTGCATTATTTCTAGTTTATCTTTTTTAACAATTTTATTAATCGTACCTCTAGAAAACAAATTCTTATGAAGTTTCATAAAAGTAGCTGTAGAAACACATGATTTTTAGTCATATGAGAAAACAGCTACACTCACCTCTCTTTCTAATCTAACTAATTATTAAATAGCTTTTGGCTCTTATATATCAGCAACTTCTTTATCAATCTTATTAAATATATATATAGTTGTTACAGTAATACTAATAGTGGCATATATAGTTACTAATTTACCTTTGCCAGTACTCAAAAAACCAATAAACTCTGGTGTTGTAGAATAAAACAATATAATCATACCAATCAATATAAATAGGATTAATACTACTGTAAATTTTATTCCTTGCAATTTCGCTTTTACATTTTCACCAGCTCTTAAACGTTGCTTTATTTTTTTATTATATTTTTTACATACATCTGCAACATTTGACTTTTTTTCACTAGCAAAAATTATAGCATCAACCCAGCTTTGTATTATGCTATTGCCTATTCTATCAGCAAACATCTGTAATGCATCAATAATATCAATATTACTTTCAACATTCTTACATACTAATTCAAATTCTTCTTTTAAAGGGCTTCCCATAGAAGGTAATGAATTTTTTATAGCAATATATAAATTTCGATTAATTCTTAAATCATCACCTATATCATCTAATGAATCACAAAATTGCTTATTTATTGTATTAATTCTTTTTTGAGCTTTTGCTTTTATATATCCTAAACCTATACCAATTAATACTATTGGAATTAAAATAGCAAATACTCCCATGTTAAATATTAAACTAATACCAATAGAAATTACGAAAATTAATACTATTGCTAAAAAAACATCTTCTACATATACAGTATCAATACCAGCTTGAATAAATAATTTTTCTAATTTATCGAACTTTAAATTTAATAACTCTTTTAAAGACATTTCTTTTTTGTTATTTACTAATTGCCTTCTTAATCGTCTTTTTAAGCATTCTTTTTTGTAATTTTTATAAGCTATGATAGCCATGAAAAATACAAACATTGAGCACATAAATAAAACTGTTGCAATAAAAATATTACTATTACTCATATACAACTCCTTCTCTTATTTATTTAAATAAATATAATCTATATTATATTTAAGTGTATCTGGATCAAATCCTTTAATTTCAATAATTTCCTTTATTGCTCTACCTATTTTATTGCCTTTTTCATCTTCATCTTGATTTAAATATATAACAATATCTACAGCTTTTGATATTAATTCTTTTAGAGAGCGTTTAGGAATATTCTTATACTCTGTTATAAGTTCTTCTAGTCTATCTATACCTTCTATAGCTCCATTTGCATGGATACTAGTCATTGAACCTCTATGGCCTGAATTTAGTACTTGTAATAAAGAATATGCACTTTCACCTGTTCGTATTTCTGTTAGCATTATTCTATCAGGATTTGCTCTTAAACAATCATTTAAAATATCTTCATATGATATTTCTGGGACTGTATCATCCCCTTTCCTGGTTTTTAAATAATATACATAAGGTAAAGGCAGCTTTAATTCTCTAGTATCTTCAAGGACAGCAACTATATGATTTTTTTGTATATAATATGTTAACGAATTCATAAATGTTGTTTTACCACTACCAGTGCCTCCAACAAAGATTATATTTTTTCTTTCTTTTATTGCTTCTTTTAAATAATCACGTACTACAATACCTTTCATATTATTTTGTTCAATTAAGCTATGCTTTTTAGTCTCAATATGTGTTCCGACCTTGCTATCCAATCCATTAAGTACTAATTTATCTATAGAAATATTTGACTGAGTATGTTTACGTATTGCAATATATGGCTCTGCTGCTTCAGGTTCTATTATTAGTAGTACACGTGAACCATCTAATAGTTCAGCATCCTGTGATGGATTTTGTGTAGATATATTTTTTCCTGCATTTGAAGCAATTTTTTTATATATTACTTTTACTTCTTCTTCTGTTTGAAATTCTTCTGGAGCATCTAATCTTTGGCCATTTTTAATGTACATAATTTTCTTCCCAAATAAAATTACATCTGTTACATCTGGCATTGCTAAATATTTATCTAAATAACTTAATCCATACATTTTTGAATACATTTCTTCTATGATTTTATCTAATAAAGGCATATATTTAGGATTATTTAATTGCAAATATCTTCGCACATTTACTTTTAATATTTTTTTTATTTTTTCTTTTATTTCTGCTAAATTTTTTGAACTGTTTTGAATTTTTTCTTGATAATTTAATAATGTTGGCCTAACATATTCGATTATGCTATCATAATCAAATTTTTCATCTAAATTTAATCTATCTGAATAAGCCATGTTAATCCGCCCTTTCTTCTATCATTACACTAATATATATAGTTATTTAAAAAATTATATAAACTGCTGCTCATATAATTTTTAAAATCGAGTAGGAGGTAGATAATTATTTTATCTACCGACCTCTCACACCAAC